>JAJQHF010000241.1 GCA_021199975.1 Candidatus Gastranaerophilales bacterium | reverse complement strand
GTATTGAATTTCCCATCATGTATACAGGTAATTTTCCATCCCATTTTTGTACTGCTTCATACTCAACGAGTGCTTTATTTTGTGCTAAGGCATTTGCTCTTATCGCCATTGATTTTGCTTCCGCTTCTGCTGAGATTAATTTTTGTTTTGCTTCTTCCTGAATTTGTACGGTTTTGTTTTTTGCTTTTAATGCATCTTGCTCTGCCGTTACTTTACTTTCAATTGCTCTTTCAAATACATCTGAATAGTTTATGTCTGTCATTTGAAAATCAGTTACATTTATGTAATTATCTTTTAATTGGGCTTGCAGTTTTATAAGAATTTCACTTGTTGCCTGTTCTCTGTTTGCTACTAAATCTTGTGCATTCCATTTGCCGATTACATCTTTTATACTGCCTTCAACAACAGGCATTAAAATAGTATCTTCATAATTTAAACCGACCTCTTGATACATTTTATACGCATTTTGAGGCTGTAAATTATAGTTTATTACATAATTTATTTTAGCCTGCTGTATATCTTTTGTGTAAACGGGTGTGCAGGTCGTAAAGTTCAAGACAACCGGCAGCAGAATGCGGCAACTAGATTAGATTTATTTTATGCCATTACGTCTACAATTTTACCCGTATTTTGAGCTTCTATCATTGCATTAGCAAATTTTTCCACATTAACACTAAGAGTTATACTATGGTCTTTATCATAAAGACCATTCCAATTGCTGACAGTGGAAGTAACAGCATTTTCATTCAAATATACTTGAGTCATTCCTTTATCAGGGTCAGGATGATTTATTCCATCAATAGCTGCAATACTGTTAGTATTAAAATATGCATTATCATATTTTACTAAGCCGGTTCCGTTTATCATTTTTACATTCCTTTCTTTTTCTTCATCTCTTAACATTTATCTTAAAACTTCTAACATATTTTTTTGCTAAGTTATAATAAACTTGTTTTATATTCGTAATAAAATTTAATATTAATTATGTGAAGCTTAATTAACAAATAGTGTTGAATTTCCCCTCATATATACAGGTAATTTTTCGTTCCGTTTTTGTATAGCATCATATTCAACAAGCGCTTATTTTATCAATGAATTGGTTCTTATTTCCATTAATTTTGCTTTAGCTTCGGCAGAGATTAATTTTTCTTAGTTAAACTATATTTGAGAGAAAAAACAAAAGACTCCGAATATAAATCCGAAGTCTTTCTTCTTTTAAGCACAACTGTTATTGTTTTAAAAAGCTTTCATAGTTTTTAGGCAAAAGGTTTGTTCTTACTTGATTAATAAAATCAAGTGCAACACCTACCATAATTATTAATGAAGTAGCTCCTATGCCTTGCAGAGTTGTTATCCCCGTAAAGTGACAGGCTAAAGACGGAATTAATGCAATGGTAGCAAGCCCTAAAGCTCCGATAAATGTTGTTTTGCTTAATATTTTATCTAAAGCTTCAGCAGTAGGTTTTCCCGGTTTTATTCCCGGAATTGAGGAACCGTACTTTTTAAGGTTAGTAGCTATTTCTTTAGGCTGCAAGTTTGGTATAATTGAAGCATAAAAGAACGTTAAGCCGAATATTAACAAGAAATACACAACATTATAGGTAATTCCCGACGGACTTAAAAAATTAGATAAGGCAACAATAATATTTCTCAGGTTATCATTGCTTATATTAGCTTGTCCTACCAAACCTAAAATAGTTGTAGGAAATAATAATATTGCAATTGCAAAGATTATAGGCATTACACCGCCGGGGTTAAGTTTAAACGGAATAAACGTATTTGTACCGCCGTAAACTTTGTTGCCGACTTGTCTTCTTGGATTAACTATTATAACCTTTCTTGCCGATTCCTGCATAATAACAATAAATACCATTGTTGCGAAAAATATAATAAGAAGTAATAATAATCCCGGTTGTAAAGAAGGATTACCGCTGACTAATGTTGCGGTTTGACCTGTATAAAAAGGAATTTTTGAAATAATACCGCAAAAAATCAACATTGAAGCGCCGTTTCCGATACCTCTTTCAGTCATTAATTCAGCTAACCACATTGTAAAAGCAGAACCAGCCGTTAAGATAATAACAGAACCTATTGCAAATGATACAATATTTACATCAGGCATTATTGCACCTCTTGCGGTTTTTATAAGATATACAACAAAAACAAGAGATTGAATTGCCGCAATAACAATTGTAAAAATACGGGTATATTGCGATAGTTTTCTTCTGCCTGCTTCGCCTTCTTCTTTTTGGAGTTGTTCAAGATGGGGAATAACAACCGCTAAAAGCTGCATAATAATTGATGCGGTAATATAAGGTCCTATACCGAGTGCTATTATTGATACATTTCCCAACGCACCGCCTGAAAACATATCCAAAAAGCCTATAAGGTTGTTTGTTGCAGCTAAATTTGCGAAGTTCTGCCCGTCAATTCCGAATAACGGCAATTGAGCGCATAATCTGAATATAAGAATCATTCCGAGTGTAAAAAATATTTTTGTTTTTAATCCCGAAATATTTAGATTTGAAAGCATTGCCTGCAAATTTTGCTGATTTGGAGTGTATTGCTGCATTATACTAACTGAGCCTTTCCGCCTGCTTTTTCAATTTTTTCTTTGGCTGATTCCGTAAAGTAACCTGCTTTAACGGTAAAAGCTTTTGTTAATTCTCCGTTTCCTAAAACTCTTAAAATTTCAGCTTTTGAAGAAACTTTTCCGAGTTCCTGCAAGTATTCTAATGTAATTTCTTCATTATTTATATTAGCCAAATCACCAACATTGATTTGTCCTGTACAAATTGCGTTAAAATTTTTAAATCCTTTTAATTTCGGCATTTGTCTGTAGCCCGGCATTTGTCCGCCTTCAAAACCTCTTTTTGATGAACGGCCAGCTCTTTGTCCTTCACCGTTGTTGCCTCGGCAAGATGTTTTACCCATGCCTGATGATCTTCCTCTGCCTACTCTTTTTTTTGTTCCGGTTGAACCTTCCGCCGGTCTTAAATCTTCTATTTTTATTCTTTCTGCCATTTTAATTATACCTTTCATTATTACTCGGTTACTTTTAATAAGTGAGGAATGGCATTAACCATACCCTTAATAACCGGAGTATCTTCGTGTTCTACAGTTTGGTCTTTTTTGGTTAATCCAAGAGCCTGAGCAACTCTTATTTGTTTTTTTGTTGAACCGATAAGGCTCTTTACTAATGTAATTTTTATTTTCTTATTCGCCATTATTTAAATCCTCTTAGTTTAGCATATTTTTCAATGATATTCCGCGTCTTTGCGCAACAACATCAAACGGCTTTAATGACAAAAGCGCATCTAAAGTTGCATTTGCCGCATTTAACGGAGATTTTGAACCCAATGATTTACTTAAAATATTTTCAATACCTGCAAGTTCTAATACTGCACGAACCGCACCGCCTGCAATAACTCCGGTACCTTGTGATGCAGGTTTCAACATTACACTGCCTGCGCCCGAACGACCTGTAATAGGATGGGGGATGGTTGTCTTAAAAATCGGTACATCTATTAAATTTTTTCTGCCGTCTGCAACTGCTTTTTGTATTGCGATAATTACTTCAGATGCTTTTGCGCAGCCTACGCCTACTTGTCCGTTTTTGTTCCCTACAACTACTATTGCTCTAAAACTTAATTTCTTACCGCCTTTTACAACTTTTGTAACTCTTCTTACCTGAATTACCTGTTCTTTCCATTCTGATTGCTGAGGCTCTGCAATAGTTTCAATTTTTCTTTTTTTAGACTTTGTTTTAGTTTCTTCCACTTTAATTTGCCTTTCGTTAGTTTCTTATCCTAAAAAATAAAAACATGTATAAAACTCACCGATTTTAATCGGTATAAACTTACTTTTATTCATGTTGTGCTGGATTAAAATTTTCTGACAAACTTATGATATTACATAAAGATTAAATTTCAAGTGTTTTATTAATCTGCTTCAGTGTCTTCTTTTATGTATTTTGCATCTTTCCATGATAAATCTATATATTTTGCTTTTAATTTCAGCTGTTTAACGGCTGGCAGTATATCATGGATGGATTTAATTCGTTCGTAAACTGAAACATCAATTTCGCCAAGTTTTATTTTTGATGTTTCTATTTGAACAAATGCATTATGAGGAATTCTTAAATCAATATAGAGGACTCTTTCACCTGTATATTGCTCTATTGTTTTGGCAAGCTTGTATAAATTATTTATTTTTTCGGTATCCCATTTTTCGTAGTCATCGCCTTTTGTTCCGTAGCTCAATATTTTTACGGCATTACTGTTTTCCTTAAGTGGAAGATATTCTCTGCCAATCATTTCGCCTGTCAGAGCAAAAGCGGCAACCTCTGGAGTATCCTCCGCCGGTGATATTGTTATTGCCGGAGTAACTTCTTCAATCATAACAACAAATCTTGCCGGAAACCAATAACGCCTTACATAAGCCCTTTTTACAGGTGACAATTTTTCTATCTGAACTGTCATTTCAGCAGGGTTGATTTTATATATGGGAATATTTTTTATCGGAATTTTTTTCATTTCTTTCAGTATTTTTTCATCTGAAACAATCTGATTTCCCATTATTTCAATGTTCTTACCCGTTGGCACATCATAAATATCAGGACTTAAAAACCAATAATTTGCAATGGCAAGTCTGTACAGTGAGTAAAAAATAAAAAGTATAAATATAAATCTTATTAATTTGTAAATTCTTCTTAATGCAATTTCTCCCCGTCTTGCTTTCCGGCGGAGTTTTTCTTTTTTTATCCTTCTTTGTATGACATAATCATTCGTCATTATTTATTAAGACCTGCGCTGTTTAATATCAATAGTACAAGATTGTCATAAGAAATACCGCTTGCGGCTGCTTGAGCAGGTAAGTCACTCATATCGGTCATTCCCGGGCTTGTATTTATTTCCAATAAAAACGGTACATCATCTTTTACCATAAAATCAATTCTGGAAACTCCGCTGCAGCCTGCTGTTTCAAATGCTTCTACAGCCATATTTTTTATTTTATTTGTAACTTCTTCAGATAACCTTGCTGGAACAATAAAATCAGACATCCCGCTTGTATATTTGGCTTCATAGTCATACCATTCATTAGCAGGTCTTATTTCAAGAATTTCCGTTGCAAACGGTTTGTTGTCTTTCTCTAAAACTCCGACAGTTACAAAAAAACCGTCTACAAATTCTTCTATTAATACATCATTATTGTATTTTACCGCAAGATTGTATGCTTCTTGCAATTCTTCTTTTTTGTTTACTTTTGTCATTCCGAAACTTGAGCCTTCACTCACAGGTTTAGTAAACAAAGGGTAAGTTAAATCTTTTGTTTTTTCAAATAAATCATCTTTTTTTCTTACAAAAGCTGATTTAGCCATGTTAATTTCTTTATTTGTTGAAAGTATTCTTTTGGTATATTCTTTATTCATTGTTATTGCGCTTGACATTACTCCGCAGCCTGTATATTCAATACCAAGCACTTCAAGTATTCCTTGAATGCAGCCGTCCTCTCCGTATTTTCCGTGCAGAGCATTATATGCTGCTTTATAATTACCTTCTTTTAACTTTGCGGATAAATCTCTATCAACAACTACAATTTCCGAATTTTTGTAGCCTAATCTTTGTAATGCGCCTAAAACATTTTTACCTGAACGCATAGAAACATCTTTTTCACTTGATAACCCTCCGCAAAGTACGGCTATTTTTGTGTCATCTGAATATTTTCTGTCATTATTTCCCATAATTTATACTCTTTCGATTCTTTATTACCAATATATTTTATTTCGGGCTTTAGTTCTATTCTGTATTTTTCTCTCACTTTTGAATACATTTTGTACATTAAAGTTAACACATCAAGAGAAGATGCATTGTTATAATTTACTATAAAATTTGCATGGTTTTCAAAAACAGCGGCACCGCCTTCTTTTATACCTTTCATTTCACACAAATCCAGCAGTCTGCCTGCTGAATCATTTTGAGGATTTTTAAAAATACTTCCCGCATTTCCGTATGTCAATGAAGGCTGTCTTGTTTTTCTGAAAACAATATTTCTTTCCATAAGTTCTTTTATTTTATCAGGTTCGCCCTTTTCTAACTTAAAATCAGCATCAAGCAATATGAATTTACTGTCAGAAATTTTTGAGTTTCTGTAACTGAAATTCATTTCTGTTTTGCCTGCTTCAATAATTTTTTTCAAGGAAGTATCATAAAGCCTTGCGCTTACAAATTTGTCGGATATGGATTGATTATGTGCGGAGGCATTCATACATAGCATACCGCCAAAACTCCCGGGGAAACCTATAAGAAACTCAAACCCGCTCAAATTTCTGTCGGCGCATTCTTTTGAAAGGACAGGGCCTCTTGCGCCGCATTCTACGTGCAGACAGTTATCATTAAAAGAAAATTTATCAATATTTTTTGTAATAATTACATTTTTATTTATTTTCCCTGAGCTGAAAAGGACATTAGAACAGTTTCCGAGAACAATATCGTATTCATCCCTATTCAAAAGTTCAATGAGCTCATTTAAAGAAGCGGGGAATGCAGCTTTGTTAACTGTTCCGCCAATTTTAAATGTAGTTTCATTTTTTATCTCATAATTTTCAATTATTTTAGTCACTTATTTTTCCTTTTGATGTTGTTCTTCCAATAATTTGCCTAATTTAGTAATATTTCCCGCACCAAGTGTTATTACTATATCATTTTTTATTAATAGCGGATATATCTTTTCTGCACAATCCTCAATTGAGCCTGCAATATATTTACATTTTTTATGATTGATATCATTTGCAAAATTTTCAGAGGTTATATTTTCAATCTTTTCTTCTCCGGCTGAATAAACATCTAAAATTATCAGTTCATCAGCATCATTAAAGGCTGTTTTAAACTCGTTCCACAGTGATTTCAACCTTGTATATCTGTGAGGCTGAAATATTGCAACTGTTCGCTGTTCTTTAGATTTGCCGTCCTTTGCACTTTTTAAGGTCATTTTAATTTCACTCGGGTGGTGAGCATAATCATCATATATTTTAATTCCATCGAATTCGCATACTTTTTGAAATCTTCTGCCCATTCCTGAAAAACTTGTAAAATGTTTTGATATCGCTTTTACATCTACGTCAGCTTCATTTAGTGCGCTGTAAACGGCAAGAGCATTATATACGTTATGTTTTCCGGGGATAGAAAGTTTTATTCTATCAATTTTTAAATTGTCTTTATAAATGTCAAACTCTGAGCTAAAACCTTTTAATATAACATCTTTTGCTATATACACAGCATTATTTAAGCCAAAAGTTACGTAGTTATAATTTGGATATAATTCCATGAACTTTCTGCTTCCTTCGTTGTCGTTGTTTATTACAACAACTTGAGAAGGCTTATTTGAAAGATATTTATTAAAGGCTGCGGCTATATCGGTAAAGCCGTTTTTATAATAATCAAGGTGGTCTTCTTCTATATTATTAATAACAGCTATGTCAGTTGAATATTTTTTAATTGTTCCGTCAGATTCATCAAGTTCCGCAATGAAATATTTATCTCCCGAAAAACTGCCGTTTTCTGTAAACTCAGGTATAATGCCGCCCACGACAAAAGAAGGAGTTAAACCGCTTTTGCTCATGACATAAGTACATAACCCGCTTGTCGTTGTCTTGCCGTGGGTTCCCGAAAAACCGATAAAATAAGAATTTTCTTGCTCTGAAAATTCATCTGATATCATTTTAAGTACGTCAGAGCGGTGGTAAATAGGAAGATTTAGTTCTTTTGCTCTTATTATTTCGGGATTAGTGTCTTTTATTGCACTGCTTGCAACAACTAACATGTTCTCTTTTATATTACTTGTGTTATGCCCGATAATTACATTAATTCCCTTGTTTCTAAGCAGGTGTGTATATTTGCTTTCCTGTATATCTGAACCTGAAACTTCAGCGCCTCTTTCTGCTAAATATTCAGCTAAAGCACTCATGCCCACACCGCCTATAGCTATAAAATGAAAAATTCTGTTTTTGACGTCCATATTATTGTTTTCTCTCTCTCATACATTATACTTTAATATAAAATAACATGATAAATTTATTTTTTTAATTTGTTAAAAACTTGAATTATTACGCAATTAATTGTACAATCAGGATGATTTAGTTAATTAACAGCAGAGATAAGAGGTATATATGAAGTTACACGTACAAACGTTATTTGTTGCCATAGGTCTTGGTATTAAGCGAAATTGGCATATTTTTCTTGCAATTATTTTGGGTATAATTTTTGGTAATTATCTTCACGAAAACACAAGCCGTTTTGCACCTTTAGCAATAAATTTATGCGATATAATCGGTAAAGCTTTTATAAGAATTATCCAAATGGTTGTAATTCCTCTTGTTTGTTCTGCAATAGTAGTCGGAATTTCAAGTATAGGTGACAGCAAACAAATAGGTAAATTCGGTAAGAAAATGATTCTTTATTACGGAATTATTACTGTAATGGCTGTATTAATCGGTGCGGCTCTTGTTTTATCTATAAAACCAGGAATAGGGGTTCAGGAATTTATCAGTCAGGCTTCTCTTTCTGAAATTCAAAGTCAGGTAAGTGAAGCTATTGCGGATCAAAGAAGTCAAATAGGTAATGTATTCCTTAATATGATTCCGCAAAATCCTTTGGAGTCGCTTGCTAAGGGTGAAATGATTCCTATAATATTTTTTGCATTGATTTTCTCTCTTGCTCTTGCAAAAGTCGGAGAAATAAGCAGACCTATAGTTTCATTTTTTGAATCGGTTTTTGCCGCTACTATGAAGGTAACTGATTGGATTATGATATTTGCCGCTCCCGGTATTTTTTCTTTAACTACTGTGGCTGTTTCGTCATACGGTCTTGGTATTTTCTCTACAATTTCAAAATTTTTCGGTGTGGTTTTTATAGGTTTTTGTATTCAATTCTTTATTGTATATCCTTTAATATTAAAGTTTTTCAGCAAAGTGCCTGTAGGTGCTTTTTATACCGCTATAATAGAAGCACTGCTTGTTGCCTTCGGTACTGCAAGCAGCAGTGCGACATTGCCGCTAACTATTGCCTGCTGTGAAAAAAGAGGTATTTCTCATAAGGTATGCAGTTTTGTATTACCTTTAGGTGCTACTTTGAATATGGATGGTACTGCTTTATTCCAAACTGTTTCCGTAATTTTCCTGACACAAGCTTACGGTGTTCCACTTGACCTGCTTCAAATATGTCTGATTATGGTTCTTGCAATAATAGCCTCAAGTACTTGTGCGGGAATTCCCGGAGCAGGCTTAATAACAATTGCTCTTGTATTAAACGGTCTTGGTCTTACTCCTCAGCAGCTTGTTGAAGGATTTGCATTCCTGTTCGCAATTGACCGTGTAGTTGATATGATAAGAACTACGGTTAATGTCGGAAGTGATGCTGTTGTGGCTGCTGTTATTGCCGATAACGAAAATGAAATCAATTATGATATGTTAACGGATACAGAGCAATATAAAGAAATTATATAAGCTTTAGTTAGCAGTTTATATTATAAAAGAAAAGCTCCTTTAATAATAAAGGAGCTTT
Source organism: Candidatus Gastranaerophilales bacterium (assembly GCA_021199975.1). Classification (GTDB taxonomy): domain Bacteria; phylum Cyanobacteriota; class Vampirovibrionia; order Gastranaerophilales; family Gastranaerophilaceae; genus Avigastranaerophilus. The sequence continues at coordinate 3,517 of JAJQHF010000241.1, read as the reverse complement.
TTAAAATATTTAATTGAATTAATCAGCCAACACTTGTTGAATTTCAACATTCGGCTTACCCAATACTCTCACAAGTTCTAATACGGAAGCCTTCATTTGACATCTTTGAGAGGTGCCGTTAAAGAAATCCGTATAAAAACAACCTTCACAAACACAGCCTCTTTTGTAGCATTCTAAAGCCGTATTTGTCCATCTTCTCACTGCGATGGATCTACCCATATCTCTGCTTCTAAGCACTAGAAATTCCTCCTTGAAATAATCCCCAATTGATGATTTTGTAATGTATTGTTTTTAAGCATGTACATTTCCTAATCTAATAATATTATTATATCTGTTAAGTTGTTTATTTCAAGAATTTTTATTCAATTATTACGTTATGATACAAAAATTAATAATATAATTAAATGTTTATTATATGTATTTGTTGAATAGTGAGCAGACTAAAAAAAATCAGACTTTTTTTAGTCTGATTTTCTCATTTATAAGATATTGTACACATTTACCTGAAACTTACCGTTTGGAATTTCTTCATTAATCCCGTCTTTATTGTGTTTATTTCTTTTTCAATTACTTCATCGGTTAATGTAGTATCTTCATCCTGCAAAGTAATTCTGTAGGCAAGGTTTTTAAATCCTGCCTGAATATGTTCTCCTTCATATATATCAAATAAATTTGCATTCTTAAAAATCTTGTTATTTGCACATTTTTTAATTGCAAGAGTTATTTGTTCGTTTGTTATATCCTTTTCTATAGAGAAGGATATATCTCTTTGTACTTCGGGGTACATAGGAAGCTGTTTGTATTTTACGGTACTATCGGGAGAAGCCTTAATCATTTTGCCTAAATTCAATTCAAAAAGATAAATGTCCTGATTAATTTTTAGTTTATCTTTTATTATAGGATAAATTTCACCGAAATATCCGATTGTTTCGGGATTTTTGCCAAGCATAACAACTTTAGCGCTTCTTCCGGGGTGCAGGTATTCACAGTTATCTGCAGGTGAAAGCTTTATTCTGTTTGAAATTTTTAATAAATTAAACAAGCTTTCCATAATACCTTTTAATGTATAAAAATCAATTTTAGGATTGTTTTTCCACAAGTTTTGGTTTGTTTCACCTGTTATAACACCCGAAATCATCTGATTTTCTTCTACACCGCTGTCTGTTTGAGTTGCGGGCTGTTTTATAAAATAAGTTTTCCCTATTTCGTAAAGCCATATATTTTTCTGTCCGTTATCAAAATTCATTTTCATTGCATTTAAAATATTTGCAACAGTTGTCTGTCTTAGCATAGTATGCTCTTCTGACTGCGGATTTTGAACAAAAACCGCAGTTCCTTTATTATATGAAAATCCGAATTGATTTAATAAAGGTTCACCTATTAAAGAAGAAGTTACAGCTTCATTAAAACCGTAGCCAAGAAACAATTGATTAACTGATTTCATCAGTCTTGCTTCATTTAAAATTACGGGAGACTGAGTTTTTCTTGGAAGGGTAGGTGCTATTTTATCATAGCCGTATACTCTTGCTATTTCTTCAATTAAATCAACCTCTTGCTTTATGTCGTTAATTCTGTATGACGGTACTTTAAGCTTTGCTGCGGCATCATTTTTGCCGAGTAATTCAAAACCGAGATTTTCAAGTATTTGAATGCACTCAGCCGCAGGTATTTCAATACCCAGGAGTCTTTTTATTTGGTTAAATCTTAATGTTAATTGTACATCAGCTAATTTATTTAGCCCTGTTTCAACGATACCGTCAACTTTTGCGTCCGCATACTCTGTTAAAAGTTGAATGGCTCTTAATAATGCCGGTTTTGAGGCTTCTATATCAACTCCTCTTTCAAAGCGAGCGCAAGCTTCGCTTCTGTACCCGATACTTCTTGAACTTTTTCTGTTTGTGTGCGGAGTAAAGTATGCAGATTCAAGTACTATATTTTTAGTATTTTCGTCAATTCCCGAATTTGCGCTTCCGAACACACCTGCAATACAGACGGGTTTTTCTTTTGTTGCACATACAACTGTGTCATGAGTTAAGTTACGTTCTATATCATCAAGAGTTACAAGCGTTTCACCTTCTTTTGCACGTCTTACACAAATATAACCGTTCAATTTGTCCATATCAAAAGCGTGAAGAGGCTGTCCGTACTCAAGAAGAACATAATTTGTTATATCTACAACGTTATTTATTGAACGTATTCCCGATACTTCAAGTCTTCTTTTCATCCACTCGGGTGACGGCTTAATCTTAACATCTTTAATTAAACCTGCAGAGTAGTAATTACAGGTATCTTTATCAATTATTTCCACTTCAAATTTATTTGTATTAAGATTTTTTGTACTTTCAATTTTTGAAAAATTAAGCTTCTTATTAAAGAGTGCCGCTACTTCTCTTGCAACACCTATAACAGACATTTCATCACCACGGTTAGGAGTCGGAGATACATCAATAATTGTGTCTTCTTTTATATTTAAGAGGGTTTCCAAATTCATTCCTATTTTTACATCTTTAAAAATACGATTTAAAATAAGAATGCCGTCCTCCTCCTGCATTCCCTGTAACCCCAATTCATCTTGAGAACAAAGCATTCCCTGGCTTTCTATTCCTCTGATAACAGCACATGTAAGTTCATATTGTTCCGCTGTTTTTCTTGATAATACTTTTGAACCTATTGAAGCATAGGGAATTATCTGACCTACTTCTATATTCTGTGCGCCGCAAACAACTGTTTTTATGCAATTACCCAAATCAACATCAACCAAATGCAGCTTATCAGCATTGGGATGCTGTCTTAGCGCCTTTATTTGTGCGGTTTTAATGTTTGAAAATTTTGCTCCGGTTGTTTCAATACCTTCTACTTCAAGCCCGCTCATTGTAAGTCCGTTTGCAATTTGTTCGGTTGTTAAATTGCTTATATCAACAAATTCATTTAACCATTCAAGTGATATTTTCATCTCTGCTCCTCTTAAAAATTCATATTTAAATTTTATTATAAATACATTTTCATGTCATCATTTAATCTCTTGTGTAAAATTCTATATTGTAATCATCCGTGTTGTTTCCGACTGCAGTAATCGTAATTTCATTAAAATTTTCATTTAGAAGCCACGAGGGAAAATTATCAAGAGGAATTAATACTTTTCCTGTTTTTGATTTGCATTTTAATTCGCTTTGTGAATTATTGATTTTTATATTGAATATTTCCGGTTCTTTAACGCTTATCATAAGCAGGTTTACATCTTTTACTTTTTCATTATTGTAAAACTTCACGGTAATTTTATTATCTTCAATATAACTGTAAAATTTTGGAGTTATTTTCTTTACAGGCAGAGTGTTAATTGAATTAGCCCATACTTCGGGCAGAAAATTCAAATTTGCATTGCTTAAAATCTCATCAAGCTCTTTTAACTCATCATTTGAAAACTTAACGTTATTCTTATTTTTTATAAGAAATACATTTTCTTTATATTCAAGTAAAGAGTATTTACCGCTTAAAAGAATTTCTCTGTATAGAGAAT
>JAJQHF010000138.1 GCA_021199975.1 Candidatus Gastranaerophilales bacterium | reverse complement strand
AAAATTAAAACAAATCGTTTTGTTACAAACTATTTACGGATGTGGCCTTATGTCAAACCTATTTGGGGCAGGGCATTATGTTCAATGTTGATTTGTATTCCCATAGGTAGTTTAGATGCTGTTATAGCACTTTCATTAAAACCATATATGGATTTGGTAATGGTAGAAAAATCGCTTGCATCTCCGTGGTATATTCCCCTTGGTATAGTAGCTTTTACTTCAATTCAGGGCGGGTTGAAATATTTATCTTCGTACCTTGCTACCTGGGTCGGAGGAAAAATTACAAACGCATTAAAATATGACCTCTTTAAAAAATTATTGACACTTCCTACTTCATTTTTTGATAAAAGGAAATCGGGTGATATTGTTTTTCAGTTTAATAATCAGGCAAATACGGCTTGCACGGGATTACTGGATAATTTAAGCGTGTTTACACAAAGAATTTTTTCTTCTATATCTTTGGTATGCGTATTGTTCTATAATTCATGGCAGCTTGCTTTAATCGGAGTTGCCGTATTAGGCTGCGCATTTGCGCCGGTGGCTAAAATTCAAAAAAGAATTAAAGATGTCATGGAAAAAGCAGTATTTGCAGACTCCGCAATTATAACAGAATATAATGAAGTATTTAACGGTAATAAAACAGTAATTTCATTCAATCTTCAAGACCATGAAACAAAAAAATTCATAAATATATTAAAAAGTATCTTTACTCTAAAAATAAAAATGGTTCAAAAAACTCAATGGCTGTCGCCTATGATGCACGTTATTGTTTCAATAGGTATTGCGGCTGCAATCGGTTACGGGTCGCATTTGATTATGATTCAGCAGATTACAAGCGGCAATTTTGTTTCATTTATAACAGCTTTAATCCTTCTTTATACTCCTGTAAAAAACATAGGAAATAATTTAAATGCGGTTCAGTTCTCATTTTTCGCAATTGAAAAGATTTTTGATGTTCTAGACTCTGTTCCGGCGATAAGAGATAAAGAAAATGCAATAAAACTTGAAAATATTCAAGATGAAATATGCTTTAAGGATGTAAGTTTTGAATATGTAAAAAAGACTCCTATCCTAAAGAACATCAATTTGAAAGTTAAAAAAGGAGAAACAATTGCACTTGTTGGAAATTCCGGAGGAGGAAAAACAACAATAGTAAGCCTTCTTCCAAGGTTTTATGATATTAAAACCGGTTCTATTACAATAGATGATATTGATATTAGAAATTATACTTTAAGCAGTTTAAGGCAAAATATTGCTGTTGTTTTTCAGGATAATTTCTTATTTTCAGGAACAATAAAAGAAAATATACTTTTAGGTAAAGAAAGTGCAAGCGAAGAAGAAATTAATAAAGCTGTTAATATGGCATATTTAAATGATTTTATTGACTCTTTAAAAGACGGAATAAATACGCAGATAGGAGAACGTGGTATTTTATTATCAGGCGGTCAGAAACAAAGAGTTGCAATTGCGAGGGCTTTCTTAAAAGATGCACCGATTATTATTCTTGATGAAGCAACAAGCGCACTTGATAACAAAGCTGAAGCAATAGTTCAAATGGCTATAGATAATCTTATGAAGGATAAAACGGTTTTTGTTATTGCTCACAGGCTCTCTACAATCCAAAATGCTGATAGAATTGCCGTTATTAATGAAGGTAAACTCGTTGAATTGGGCAATCATGAAGAACTTATGCAAATAGAAAACGGACAATATAAGCTGCTTTATAATATGCAGTTTAAAAAACAGGAAGTAAAACAATAAACTTTTATGCTTCTTCAATTATTTTTTTGTGTTCGTCTTTCCATTGGTATGAAATTTCATAATTAATGTTGTTTTCTTTTGCTAAATTTTTCATTAAAACAGCATATTGAATAATTTCTTCTGTTATTCTTCCGAAAGGACTTTGAGGGTTATTTGCGCTGTTAGATTCACAATCTATAACTATATGTTTAACTCCCGAATAACAACACTTCTCTATAAACTGTCTGATGTCGTTTTCATTTGCGGATAATGAAAAGAATATATATTTTACAAAAAGCATATCAGGGTATAATGCGTATCTTTGAATATTTTCCCATACTTTATTAAAGTTATTTTGGCGCTTTATTTTAGCGTAAGTTTCTTCCGTTCCCGCATCGGGGCTTATTTGAATACTCATAGAGCCGTCTTTTAACCCGTCTAAAATAGTTTGAGAAAATATAATCCCGGAAGAATTTATTGCCTGACGAAGATTATGGCTGTGTAAAAATTCCGCTATTTCTTCAAACTCCGAACATAATGTCGGTTCTCCGCCGCCCCAGTTAAATAAACAGTTATCAGCTATTACATTTTCTTTTATCATTTGTTTTAATATCGGAAGCAAATTATATTGTATATCCTCGGTCTTTCTTGTAATTGCACAGTAAACGCAATTAGAATTGCATTTAGAAAAATGATTTATAGTAAAAAAGGTAATATTTTTTTCATGCTTAAATTCAGGTACAGTCTGCTTCTTTAAAAACTTACATCCTCTGCATGGCGCAGAATAAAAAGTTTGATTTGCTGTCATTATATTTTCAATATTTTTAAAATATTCATTAAACTTAAATTTATTTGGTCTTTCAGGATATAAAAGCGGAGGGGAATAAGGCATTCTTGTACAGTGGCAGCAGGTGTGAACGGAGTTTCTGAGAAATGAAATATCAGAATACAACCTTTCGCAAAAAAAATTATTATTATTTGCAAATTTTTTATTAAATTTATTAATTAAAAATTTTCTAAACATAATTTAAAGTGTAACCTTTATTAATCATTAATGCAATATATATTGATTTAACGGTAAAAAACATTAATACACTAAACAGTGTATTCAATTTTTTTTTAAAAAGGCACATACTTATATGTGTAGAATTGAGTGTGTAAATCAAATGCGGATAAAGTGTAGTTGTGAGGCGGTAAAACTTGTATAATTCAATATATCCTGCCTATGCAAAATCATATTTTGGCTTAAATAACAGAGCTATTACAAAAAAACAGGATGAGGAAAAAAGTTCTCATTCTTCTCAAAGTGCTGAAAATAATACACAAAAAGAAAAACAGCAGACTCAAAATAATTCATATTTCCCGAACGGTGAAAAAGTTGCTGTTGATTATACAAAACGCAAAATAGGTATTGATCAGGTTCTCTCTGATTTTAAAAACACAACAAATGCAATAGGCGCCCCCGATGAAATTAAATCAGAAGTCGCTTCATATCTTAGTTTAATAGAAAGCCAGTCGGGTAAAGAAAATCCGAACAAGCAGATTATTCAGTCAAACTTAAAGAATGCTTCGCAAATATTAGATGAATATATAACGAATACACTAAAAAAGCCCTCAAAAGTAGTTGAAAATTGGGTGGATGCTTTATTTCTGCAGCAGATAGATTATAAAAGCGAAAAAAAAGAAACTCCTCAAATTGTACAAACCTCCGTAAAAGCAGAAATAACAGAACCGTCAGAACATCTTGAAGAAGAAACCTCCCTTACTCAATCACAGACTCAAGCACAGCAAGGAATATACATACCTTCCGACCCGCAATTAAAAAGAATGTTTATTCAAGCAAAAAAATATGCCGCAATAGAGGATAATGAAAAAGCATTGTATGCCTTTCAAAACACAAAGGATTATGCCGACGAAATAGGCGATACACAGACAGGTGCAATGATTTATTATGAAGAAGGCAGGCTTTATGACGGATTTAACAGAATTGAAGATGCCCTGTACAGCTATAACCAAGCTGCACTGCAAAGTGAAGATAACAACGTTAAAGCAAAAGCACATTTATCCATGGGAAAAATATATGATAATTATGTAAAATTTGAACCTGCAGTCAATCATTACAGCGCCGCTGCTTCTTTTGCGGGAGAAGCAGATAATTTAAAACTGCAAACTCAAGCATTGTCTGATTTAGCACAAATTCATACAGAAAGATATGATAAAGACAACGCATACATGTTTATGGATATGGCTTCTGTTATAGCCGAAGAAACAAATGAAAGCAAGGTAAAGGGTATAATTTCTTCAAAAAGCGCTAAAATGTGTGAAAAATTAGGAGATAATGCAAAAGCATTAAATTTATACGGTTCATCTTCGCAATCATTTACGGAGGCGGAGGATAATGAAAATCTTGCAAAAAATTACAGAAGTGCCGCTGATATAATGTTTAAATACGGTAATTCCGCAAAGGCAAAAAAACTTCTTTCAAAAGCATATATTGCAGCCCAGCAAACCGATAATTCCGAGTTAAAAATGCAAATTACGCAAGAACTTGCCGGTTTGTAAATTAATGCAAAACTAGATTAAATGCATGTGATTTTAAAGGAGCTGCGAATGAGCTTGATTTGTGGATAAAAGCTCCAAATCCTAAAACTAAAAAATATGAAATTTCGCAAGGTTTAATTGACAGAAGGAGGAGAGAAAAAGAATTGTTTTTAACACCTGACGGAGAGTGATATCACTCTCCGTCTTTATATTTACATATTGCATTAAAATAAATTTCTCCATCAACAACTCCACTATAATTTGAAAAACCTTTATAATAATCATTTGGCTCATCTGTTACTATTCTGCCTTCTTTGTCAAATTCTTTTACATGCATAAGAGCTAGTGAATCATCTTTACAGTCTGCTCCATATTTAACTAATTCATAACTGATAGGAACTCCTGCAAGACTATACAAATAATGATCATCAGAAGAATATCTTTTAAACCATCCGTATGTCCAATACCCATCTTGAGTAATTGATTTTTTATCTATATAAATATATTTTGTTAATTTTACCCAGTCTCTGTTTGTACTTTGTTCTGCCGCTGCTTGTAGATGAATAACGGCAAAACATAACAACATAAAAAATATAAAAAATTGTTTCTTCATAATGAAATATTATATCATCATTTTTGTTTAATTATATTAACTTATTTACTTGTTGTCGGTATGTGCTTTAAAGCTTTATCCGTAATTAATAAGTATGACAAAGCAGTGGAAAAATAAAATTCAAATAGACAAATTTCTCTTTTTGGGTTATAAAGTTTATATTATAAGGGATATTTATGAAAATTGTAATATACGGCGCAAATGAAACAGCTTGTTTGATTGCGGCAAAGTTGTATGAAGACCATGATATTGTTGTAATTGATAGTGAAGAAACAAATAATGCGGATATACAAAAACTGGATATTGAATATATTGAGGGTTCAGGTTCTAATATAGCTGTTTTGGAATCGGCTGGAATAAAGGAAGCCGATATATTTATTGCTTGCAGTGAAAATGATGAAGCTAACATAGTTTCATGCTTAACAGTTACAAATATGACAAAATTAAAAACGGCGTGTTTTGTAAGCAAGCAGGATAATGTTGAATCTCTGTCTCTTGTAAGGGGTTCAAAATATCAGCGTGAACTTATGATAGATTATGTTTTATGGCCTGAAGAGCTTTTAACACAAGAAATTTTTAGAATTATTACCGTTCCGAATGCTATAGATGTTGAAAATTTTGCAAATGGAAAAGCACGTTTATTGGAATACCGCATTATAGAAGGAACAAAATTTTTAAATAAAAAAATAAAAGATTGCAGTTTCCCCGATGAAACCTTAATTGTAGGTATAACAAGAGATAATACGCTCTTTATTCCAAACGGAGATACCGAACTTCTTTTAAACGATAAAGTTATATTTATGGGTTCATCTTATTCTTTGGATATATTGGCAAATAAGTTTTTTCAGGAAAAAAATGATGTTAAGCAGGTAACTGTGATAGGCGGCGGGAATGTCGGTTTAATGCTTGCCAAAAACCTTGAAAAAGCTAACATGAAAATAAAGATTATAGAATATAATTATGACAGATGCGTTGAATTAACCGAGAATTTAAAAAATACCCTTGTTATAAACGGCGACGGCGCAAATTTCGGTTTACTTGAAGAAGAAAGAGTTAATGAATCTGATGTTGTTGTATGTGTCACTAACAACGACGAAAAGAATTTACTTTGCTCGCTTCTTGCAAAGCAGTTGGGCGTTGATAAAGTAATAACAAGAGTTTCCAAAAATGCGAATGCAAATCTGTTTGAAAAAGTTGGAATTGATGTTGCTATATCCCAAGATGCGGCGGCAATTGATGATATTGAAAATCATTTAATTAAAACAGAAGTAGAAATACTTGCAACCGTTGAAAGAGGGCAGGGTAAAGTGCTTGAAATTTGTATTCCTTTTGATTTTAAAACAGATATGATTATGAATTTAAAACTTCCTTGCAAAGCTATTATTGCAATAATTCAAAGGCGTAACAGAGTTATAATCCCAAGAGGAACGACCCAAATAATGCCTTTTGATAATTTAATGGTATTTACTACACAGGAAAATGCTGACAAGATATTGAATTATTTTAAAAGGTGCGGTTAAAGATGAATTTCAGATATGTATTTAATACTGTCAGTTTAATTTTAAAATATATTTCGGTTGTAATGCTTGTTCCTTGTATTTGCGCATTGATTTTTAAAGAATATAATGCCTGCATACCTTTTGTTGCGGCTTCGGTTTTATCTTATCTTTTAAGTATTTTAACAAAAGGTAAAGAAAAAAGCGGAGTGGATATTAACAATATAAACAGAGGGGAAACACTTGCTATAGTTTTATTTGCATGGATTTTATTCTCTCTGGTATCCTCTGTGACTTTTTTGTATTTTGGCTTAAAACCTGTTGATGCACTGTTTGAAAGTGTATCAGGTGTTACAACAACCGGGGCGACAATTTTAACGGATTTCTCTTTGTATCCTAAGACAATGTTTTTTTGGCGCTCTTTCAGCCAATGGTTGGGCGGTATGGGAATTTTAGTATTGTTTATAGCTATACTTCCTCAATTTGCAATAGCGGGCAGGCAGATGTTTTTTGCTGAATCCCCCGGCGCAAGCTCTACAGAAAGCAGATTAACACCTAGAATAAGGCAGACAGCTGCAGTTTTGTGGGGGATTTATTTTGTATTGACTCTGCTTGAAATTGGTATTTTAATCTATGCAGGTATGCCTGTTTTTGATTCTGTTTGTAATTCTCTTTCCAGCTTATCGGGCGGCGGTTTTTCGCCTGCGGAAGAAAGTATTATTCAATACGGGAATTATAAATTCTTTTGGATAATAGCTGTTTTTATGTTTTTATCGGGCATGAATTTTGCACTGCAATATAAAATATATATAAAAAGAAATTTTTTAGCACTTTTTAAAGATGATGAATTTAAGCTGTATTTTATGGTTGTAACGGGCTTTACAATTCTTATTGCAATAACCTTAACAACACATCATATATATCCGGTAAAAAAAGCGATCGAATCCGCATTTTTTCAGGTTGTTTCAATAATAACAACAACGGGATTTGCTTCTGTTGATTACAATCAATGGAATTTAAGAGCAAAATTATTATTGTTTTTATTAATGTTTACGGGTGCTTCAATAGGCTCTGCATCAGGAGGTGTAAAGCTTTTAAGAATTGTATTTATATTCAAATATCTTAAAAGACAAATATCAAAAATTTATCATCCTAACGGAGTTTATCCTATAAAAATTAACAGAGTAATTGTTAATGAGGATATTGTAAAAGAAATGGTTTCTTTTGTTATGTTCTATTATGCAATTTTTGCAATAAGTGCCGTTATATTAGTATATTTGGAGCAAAATACCGTAACGGGTTTATCATCGGCAATTGCTTCTCTTGGAAATGTCGGCCCGGGGTTTGGCTCAATAGGTCCTATGGGGAATTACTCCTCCTTACATACGATTTCAAAATTAATCTTTATTATCAATATGCTTATAGGACGTCTTGAATTAGTACCGTTTTTGGCTCTATTACACCCCGATTTTTGGTCTTTTAAAAAAATAAATAACTTGCAAAAAAAAACAACAATATGATACAATTTAATCGTAATGTAGTATTTTAGAGTGTAATATGTTTAAAAGAACGGTAGTTTTAGGTATAATATTGGTAACAGCACTGTACGTTATTAAGTGTTTGGTTGTTGGTTTTGCTAATATGGAATTGAGCGAATTTAAGCCGGTAGCAGCTATATTTTTGCTTGATACCTCTGCATCGAATAAAAATTTGCAGGATATGCAGGAGCAAACTATATTAAGAATAGCAAAAAGACTTGATTCGGAGGATCACGCATTAATATATATTGTTACGCAAGATACATATAATATATATAACGGCAATCCTCATAAACTTCAAATGATGAAAAAGGCAATGCATACAAGAGGCGGTATGGATTCAACAAATTGGGGTACTGCATATGGCTTGGCACTGAAAAAGGCTGTAGGTGATGCTCTTATGTATCAACAGGAAGGATATAAACCTGCAATAATGATTCTTGGCGATTTGGAAAATGAAGGCGATATTACAAAACAAATTAATTGGAATACATTACCTTCAAATATAGAAAAAACAAGAAAATATATCCCTGATTTAACTTTGGCTTTTTTATATGCACATCCTCAAAAATTGGATGAAGTAAGACAAACTTTACTGCCTGTTATTGATGAAAAACATTTAATAATGGCAAGTGAAGAAAATGTTGATTTAGCCGTAAGAAAATTTTTAGAAGCAATAGGAAGATAGGAAATTATAATGAGAGTTACCATAACATCTAAAAATAATGAGAAAATATTTAATGATTTTGAACATAAAGTTATAAATATAGGTAATGCGCCTAATTGTAATTATAAATTGGATTTAGATTTTGACTTAATGTTTTCACTTCAAAAACTTCCGTCAGGAAAGTGGCAAGTTTTTAATAATTTTAAAAGCAATAAAATCTTGTTTAGAGGACAGCCTATAGGTTCTGCTATAGAAATAGGCTCGTTATGTAAATTAATGATAGCGGATACCGATGAATTTATAAGCATAAAAATTACTGAAGGCGGTACAAATCCAAAGATTGTACCGGGTTCCTTAGAATTGGCAAATAAAAAAAGTGCGGCAAAAAGCAATAAAAAAACAATTACTATGATTGAAGATGAAGAACTTAATGAACAAGATATAGAAGTTCTTTATGGAAAAGATATCGGTGCACAGACAAAAATTAAAATAGACAGAAAAAAAGCTGATATTGAAAGAAGAAGAGCTCTTGTAACAAAGGAAATTGCTTATAAAGCAAATTATTTAAGAGCAAAATTGGGTCAAAACGAAATTCTTTTGAGTATTTTAAATATATTGATAGCTTTTACTCCTTTATCAATGGCATACATATTAAAAGATATAATAAGACTTGAATCTTTAAACGGGCAATTACAAAACAGGGTGCTGTTTTTAGTTGCAATATCTTTTATAATTGTAACACTTCTTATGAAGGAAGGGCAGTTCCTTACATTGCAGATAAAAGGTAAAAATAAAGTATCACAATCTTCTGTACTTATTCAAAGATTATGCATGCTCGTTTCTGGCGGGGTATTTGCAGTTGTAATAATTGCATCATTGGCTGAATTAACCGCTCATATATATCAATTGCCGGTATTAATTCCTCAAATGTTATTATTATGCACGTTTTTGTGTATTTTTCTCGGTATTTTTTCAGGTTTTACCAAAAATATAATATCAGAGAGCGGAGAAGAACTTGATACTTATGAAAGCAGAGAAGATTTTCAATCTGTAGTTAAAGACTATCAGCAATGGATTACCTTCTTTGTTAATAATATAACAAGAAAAAAATTAAAAGATATGAATAATAAAGTATTCAATCTGCAATTGAAAGCGGCAGGAGAATATGTAGTAGGTGTAGTTACAGCGCCATTCCTTGCTTATGGTGTATCTCAAACCCTGGCGGAATGTTTTCCTGAAGCTGCCGGCTGGATAAGATTAGCTGAAGGATTTAAATTTTCTCCGATATTCTTAGCATTGGGTATGTTTATGATTATATTTGCTTTCCATTGCTTTGCTACTTCTTTTGCTACAACAAAAAGAGTTTTAGCTTCTAATGTAATTAAACAGGATGGTTTTAGTGATTATAACATTCATGGTGTTATGATTCACGGTGTTGAAAGCAGTAAAAACCTTAAAAAAGAAGCAAAAAAATGGCTTGTAATCGCAATATGTGTTGTATTTATTGAAATTACAATGAACATGTCCTACTTTATGGGAGTAATGGGCGGTGATGTTATGGGTATGTTTTTAAGCTTTATTGCTGCATTATTGCCTACCGCAATTCTTATTATGGAAACTACTATGTTGGGGAATACTAAATTTGAAATAATAATAAGAGAAGAGCTGCTTGAAAAAGTAGATAAAGATTACTAATTAAAGGATATTAATAATGTACAGATGCACAGAATGTCATACAGAATATAATAGTTGTCCGGATTATTGTGATTGCGGCAATGATACGTTTGAGGAAATAGCAGAAAACAATTATTATGAAGAAGAGGAGCAGGAAAGACCGGTTCATACTCCAAAGCGTAAATTAACACCCGAGGAAAAGAAGGAAATAGCAAAAGAGAAACTTGAAAAGAAAAAATCACTTATAGCACTTGGAGTTATTTTGGTACTTTGTATTGCTGTTTTTATATTGCCTCCGCATAAAAACCCAAAAATGGAAAAAGTAAAGCAGAAAGTAGCTGAAGCTCAGGTTAAAATACCGGGAGTTGATTCTTATTGGAATAATGCCCTTCCTACGGCATTTAAGAAAAAGGATATTTATGCGAATTTACCGCTCTTAAATTCAAGATTAAGAAGCATTTCTCCTGTATTAAAAGATTATTTGGGCGAGATTGGTCAAAAATTTGACAGAAAATGGGATAAAACCATAGTAAAAGGCGCAGGTGAATGTAAGGTTGAATTTATAATAAATAAAGAAGGAAATTTAAGTTCAAGCAGAATTATTACAAGTTCTAACAATGAAAGCTTAGATGATTCTGTGCTTCTTGTATTTTCAAATCTTAACAGCTTTGATGTTCCGCCTGATGATTATAAAGGCGAAAGAATATATATAACCTTTAAAGTTGCTGAAAATGGTGCTTCGTCTATTAAATATCCTGTTAAATAGATATTTTTGAAATTAGTTCCAAAAATTCGGGAAATGAAATATTAACCCATTGAAATTCTTTAATTTTAATGGGTTTTTTGCATATTAACCCTGCAATATAAGCGCTCATTGCTATTCTGTGGTCATGAAAACATTCAATTTCACATCCGCCCTCTAATTCTGTTTTACCATTAATTATTAAACCGTCAGAGGTTTCTTGAATATCAGCTCCGAGTTTTTCAAGCTGTGTTTTTACGGCAGTTATTCTATCAGCTTCTTTATTTCTTAAATCCTGCGCATCTTTAATAACTGTTTTGCCCTCAGCTTGTGTTGCGGCAGCTGCAATAACTGGTATTTCATCTATTAATCTAGGTATAATTGCACCTGCAATTGTTGTTGCTTTTAATTTTGAATATCTTACTCGAATATCGGCAATTTTTTCATTAGAAACAACTCTTTCGTTCAAAAGCTCAATATCTGCATTCATATTTTTAAGTACATCAATAATACCGCTTCTAGTTTCATTAATACCTGTGTTTTTAATTATTATATCTGACCCCGGTATAATTAAAGCACCTGCAATAAAAAAGGCGGCAGAAGAAATATCACCGCATATTGTGATATCAACGGGGTTAAGCTCTGATTTCCTTACAATAACAGTATTCCCATCGGTTTTAATATCTGCACCCATATATTGAAACATCAATTCAGTATGATTTCTAGATTTGTATGGTTCTGTAAAAGATGTTTCTCCATTTGCATTAAGCCCTGCTAAAAGTATAGATGATTTTACTTGAGCAGAAGCAAGCGGAGAATTATAGTTAATGCCTGAAAGATGTGTACCTTTTATTTTAATGGGCAAAGTATAATTATTGTGGTTAAATTCTGCCCCCATAAGCTCCAAAGGATATATAACTCTTTTCATCGGACGTTTAGAAAGACTTTCATCCCCGTACATTTCGCTGTCGAAATTTTGTCCTGAAAGAATACCTGCCATTAATCTTGTTGTAGTTCCTGAGTTTCCGCAATTAAGAGCTTCTTTCGGTTTTTGCAGCGCTTTTTCGGCATTGATTATTAATTCATTGTTATTTAAGAAATTAACTTCACATCCTAGCTGTTGAACAATTTTTAGGGTCGACATACAATCTGCGCCCTTAGAAAAATTTGAAATCTTAACTTTACCCTTTGTAAGAGAGGCAAACATAAAAGCTCTGTGCGTAACAGATTTATCTGCAGGTATCTCTATTTCTCCATTAAGCGATTTTATTTTTTTTACTGTTACATCCATACTATTAAATAAAAATTATGAGAGAACTGTTTTCAGTGTTCAATTATTTAACAATTATTAAGATGGAGCGAGAGACGAGGCTCGAACTCGCGACATCTTCCTTGGCAAGGAAGCATTCTACCACTGAATTACTCTCGCATTTCCTTTCGTTTATTTATTATACATGCTCATCTTTTTATTTCAAGTATTTTTTGCTCACATTTTTCTCACATTTTTGAAAATAAAATTTATTTTTTCCTCTGCTGTTTTTATCATATCGGAACTGTTTTTAGCGTAAGTATTCAATGTGGTTTCACTCCTTGAATGACCTGCCTGCTCCTGTGCAAATTTTATTGATAATCCGCTTGATAATACCATATCTATATATGAACCTCTTAAATCATGCAGTCTTACCCGCTTTATAATTCCGCTCCTTTTTAGCAGCGGATAGAAAAATCTTCTTCTTAAATTATTTGCATTGATATAACCGCCTGATGTATTCGGAAACAGTAACTTATTATCCGATTTTAGTGTTTTTATGTGTTCATTCAAAGTTTCATTCAGTTCTTCAAACAAATATATTTTTCTGTTAGAGCTTTCTGTTTTGGTTTTTGCTTTAAGTTCTCTGTTTGTGTACTGCTTATTTATTCTTATGTTTTCTTCTTTATAATTAAAATCCTCTTTTGTTAATGCAAGTATTTCTCCCCCCTTGCTCCCGTTCCGATAAAGGTAAAAAGCAGTACATAATATTGAGGATAATAAATCTTACACATGTTTAAAATTAACTTTAATTCTTCTATTTCAAGATGATTTATATCTGCCTTTGGAAGTTTTATTTTTTCAATTTTATTAAAAACATTTGTTTCGATGAAATCATGTTTAATCATATAATTTACTGCTGCTTTTGCAAATTTTAAACATGTTTGTGCAACATAAGGACTTGTTCTTTTTTCTGTTTCATCAAAAAACTCCTGCCAATCTATTGAGCTTATTTCCTCATAGGGTACGTCAGATATTATTTTGAAGTATTTATTGTAATATCTTTCATAATTTTGAAATGTTATTTTAGCTTATTTGTGTTTAGCTTTCTTTAAAAAACTGCCGAATATTTTACCGTATGTTAGCGTAT
>JAJQHF010000139.1 GCA_021199975.1 Candidatus Gastranaerophilales bacterium | reverse complement strand
ATATCCACCCGAGCCACTTACCTGATTTGTAATCTCGCCAGGCTGTAACCCAGGGAAAAACTACATTTCCGTCTTTTGCCATACAAGCAACATCTATCTGTGCGTGGTCTGATACCCATACTTTTCCGCAGGTTATATTTGAATAATCCCGCTCGATATAATTTCCGTATTTTCGATTCCATGCCGATTGTCCGTAACGGGCAAGATATATGCTCTGCTTTGGAATTTCTCGTTCTAATCTGCGAATAAAGGAACGACAGCTCGGGAAATTTGATTTATCGATTCCAAATGTCTTAATTGCATAGCCGAGTGTTAAATCCCAACAAGAAAGGAAAGATGGAGCACCCTCAACTAAATATAGGTTTTTAAAATAGTCAAAATAATCATCTTCAACGGTTGTATATCGAGATTTCCCTCTTTTGGATAACAATCCTAAAATACCATTGGATTCGTAACGCTGTTTCATCCTCATTAAGGATGAATAACTTGTTTGGCAATTAGGATTGCAGATATTCCAATCTTTAATATAATTAAGTATCTGAACACCACGCATAAACTCTGTAGCTTTAATAAGCGGAATATATTTCTCTGCTTGAGCCTTTGCCCAACTTGGTGCATTTGAGTAATCGGAAAAACACATATTGTTTTTCACATTAAAAAATCTGTTTTGTATTTGAATAGGGAGCGAGCCAAATTTTATAAAATAATTGACCTTTCGGTTATTTTGAACTGTTTTATAAACAAATTCACCATTGCGGCATTTATCTTTTACGGTTTTCACTTTTAAGTTAAGCAACTTGCAAGTTTCCTCAACAGAAATCCACACAGGAATATTTGACTTTTCTTGCGTGCAATTAGTCATCTAAACAATAATCCTTTATTTTTATTCCAAATACTTTTTCAATAATATAAATGTCAATTTCAGGATTATAACGTTCACCCGTCATGTGGCGACTAACAACACTTCTTGACATGTGCAATCCGGTTTCAATGTCTTTTGATTTAAGGTTAATCATTGAAGTAATGACTTTAATTATTATTCTCTTTTGGCAGCTGCCACAATTTAACATAATTTTCAATTCCTCTCTTGTATAGTCGTTTGTCCTATATCAAGCTGTAGTTTATTTTTTATTTTTTTCTATTAGACAAGTGTGCTATTTTTACACAACACAAATTAGTCCAAGTAGCCTGTATAGTTGGCTATACAAGAAATACGACTGGTACATAATTCAAATTATATTTATTTTTCTTGAAATTAAAATAAGAGTAATTTTAGATACAGGGAATATTCCCTTTTATAAAAATTTCAAAAATATATTTTAAAAAGAAAAATATGCATTCAATAAAAATAGACTTTTTAGTTTTTTTTATTGCTAACAATAACAAACGGCACGATTTAAAAATAGGGAAAAGTTTATTAAGAAATATTGAGCAAATTAACTTTTAAATCCTGATATAACTCTTGAAAACTTCTATTCCTCCTCCAGATTGCTTCCGCTATTTTATTATGCAAAAAATATTCGTTCTTATTATGAGCAATAGAACGGGAAATATAGCTGACAACCTTTTTGAATTCTGTTATCTCATAAGGAGTCAAGCCTCTGTCTTGATTGCTTTCATAAATTTTATCTGAAACATAGATAGTACCCTTGTATGTATAAAAATGGACTTCCTGTTCAAAAAATATTCTGTGTCGTGCGATTTGCGGGTCATTGGAATAGTTCTTTATTAAATCCTGCTCCTGCCTGTTATAGATTTTTTCTCTAAATAATTGATAGAACTTAACTATAGTGCCATCACCAACTTTCACTATATTGCATGCAACATTTGATGAAATATTTGCACAAAAGCAGCGGATGATTAAATCCGTATCTTCTTTAGAGTGGTATTGAAAAATTTGAGGTATTTGAGTTTTGCAAATTGCTTTATTGTAAAAATAAGTGTCATTTCTCAGCGTAAGTCTTTTTTCTTGAACAAACATTGTTAACATTAGTTCTAAAACATTTTCTTGAATATCATCAGCTATTGTTAAAATATCCTCAAATGTAAATTTATCCAACCTTTTGCAAAGCCGTAATATTCGTTTCTCTTGGATTATTGACGGTTCAAAATCTTTGCACTCCATTACGATTTACCTCCGGCGAATCTGCATTCCGTCAGATTTTTCACAGGGACGAGCTCGCTCACTTCGTTCGACACCGCTCTTGTCAAAATCCGCCTTTCATTCAATAATCCTTTCAAAGCATATTCGTCTAATTCCTTAATTTGGTTTGTTTGCGATAATTTTTCAATTCTATTAATCAATTTAACAAGCTGTCTGAATTGATTTGTTCTTGTCGCAAGATATTCAATCGCATCGGGGGTAAACTCTAAGTCTGTCAATTGTTGAAGAATGCCAGAAATGTCATCTTGATTAAATTGTTCAAATTTAAGAGTTTTATACAATCTGTCGCAAAGGTGCGGATATCTTGCAAGTTTTTTATCAGCAAAACCCATACCGACTAAAACAATTGGAC
>JAJQHF010000048.1 GCA_021199975.1 Candidatus Gastranaerophilales bacterium | reverse complement strand
TAGCACTACCGGATACTGTTATATATGAATTTTTAGGAAATTGAGATTTATATCTTTCAATTGAATATCTGTTAATTTTTGAATAAAAGAAATTAAGTTCAAGTATTCCTGATTCATCAGATACGGACACCTTAATTATTGTAAGGTTATTTCTTGTTGTATATGTTTTTACTGATGTAATTCTTCCGTATATAGTAACATTTTCTCCTTCTTTTAAGTTTTTAATCAAACATCTTGAAGAATAATCTATATATTTTTTAGGGAAGTAGCTTATTAAATCAAAAACAGAATATATTCCGAGTTTATTAAGTAAATAACCGAATTTTGGTCCGACTCCTTTCAGCATAACAACATCCGCATCATAAATTGAAGTTTCATTATTATTATCAACAGCAGTTGTATTTTTCCGGTTTAAATCTTTTTTTAACACTTCAACAAATCTTACTATGGCCTTTTTTCTTTGAAAAATATTTTCTGAAGGGTAATGCTCAAATGCCTCGATTACAGGAATCCATTTTGGATTTTTACCCGATAATTTATAAATATTCTTTAATTGTTTAAGCATGAACCCAGAAAAAACCGTTTCACGTCCTAAAATATCAATATATTTATACTTTTCTTCTATTTCTATAGCACGTTTTATATGGTCAATATCTATATTATCAAGATAATTATTATTTTCTGACATCTTCTTTTATTCCGAGAACTTCATAAATATCCATTGTATTTGATTTGCCTTTTATTTTAACTTCACTTAATTTTACAACGTCAACTATATTTTTAACATATTCATAAGTATATTCACTTATTAAAAATTGCGTTTTCAAAAGCTGATTATAAGATTCTATTCTGTATGCAAGATTAACGTTATCCCCGATAACGGTATATTCAAACCTTTCCTCCGTACCGATATTACCTGTAAAAACGTCGCCTGTATTAACCCCTATTCCAATGTCAATTTTGGGTTTTCCTTCACTTAAGAATTTTTCTTTTAATACTCTGACTTTTTCAATAATTTCAATACCGCACTTTATTGCATTATAAGCGTGATTTTCATTTTGAATAGGTTCTCCGAATATTGCCAAAACTCCGTCGCCCATATATTTATTTATAATTCCGTGATACTTTCCTATTATAGGCTCAATTGTTGAAAAATATTCATTTAGTATTGAGGACACTTCTTGCGGCGCTAAATCTTCTGAAATCTGAGTAAAATTTCTTATATCAACAAAAAGTATTGTTACTATACCTCTAGTTCCGCCTAATTTCAATTTGTCCATATTTGAAATAACTTTTCTCATAACATCTTTTGAAACATACTTTCCGAAAGCGTGCTTCATCATCTCAAATGATTTATCCGTTGTAATCAGAGAATAAATACTCTTTAATAATGCGGTCGTGTACATTGTAATTATAGGTGTAACAGACGGTACATATATATTATGAAAATATTCATATAAGTAATAAATCAAATAAACAGAAGCAAAAACTGAAGTAAATATAATATTTGCTTTAAATGTTTTAAAACCTCTTGCAATAAAAATACAAAATACAATTGTAATTAAAATGGTATAATCAAAGTGGTTTAATGTTTTAAACGAATTATTCAACATATTGCTTATAATCGTTGCATGAACATCAATATCAGCTTGTCTATTTAAAACAGGTGTTTCACTAAGCTGTTCCCAAACATTCTCATCCGCATTCAGACCTACAATTACAATTTTATCTTTAAACAGTTCAGGACTAAGTTTTGGCGGCTTGCCCTCTTTCATTGCATAATCTGAAATTAAAACATCAACGGCGGAATATGTTTTATGTGTATAAAATTTGCTTATGGGCTTATACCAATCATAATAGGATAAAATTCCGGAGAAAGTGTTTCCTATATAATCTTTTACTTTTCTGTTAAAAACTGGCATTTTTAAGGTTTTGCAATTATCGTCACTGCATAAAAAATTGTCATAAAGTACAAAGGAGTTTATTCCCGTGTACAAAGAATATGCACTCAGGGCAATAGAAGGGTACAGTTTATCCTGAAATTTAACAACAGGCATATATGTCCTGACTATTTCATCATTATCCTCTGGAATTATCGATGAAGCAAATATATTTGCATTCATTAAAAAAGATTTTGGAAGATTTACTATTCCTTTATATTCAGAAGGAGAGTATTTTGTTCGTTTATCAATTATTGTTAAATTTTTTTTTGTGTTAAATATGTTTATATATTCGGGTGGAAGGATATCACCTGCCATATTTGACATCATGAAAAAATAACTGTTTATTACTTTATTATGTTTTCTAAGCCCGTCATAAAAAGCCTTGTCGCTGTCTATATTGTATGTATCAGGAAATAAAATCAAATTTTGAAGGATTACGGCTTTTGCACCCGCCTTATTCTCAAGAAAATCAAATATATCAATATATAAATCTCTGCGCCACGGCCAGCTTATTTTTTTTAATGAAATATCATCTATTACAACAAGAACCACATCATCCGACGATTTTTTATTTTGAATTGAAGTGATTGTTTTT
>JAJQHF010000117.1 GCA_021199975.1 Candidatus Gastranaerophilales bacterium | reverse complement strand
CTATTTCAGCAGCTTACTCCCATAACTCTATATTAAACCAATCGGTAGTTTCAGCTTTGCTTTTGTAATCCCACCTTGAAACAGCAACGGAAAAAGTTGTTTTTACTTTACCTGATTCAAAATATTTAACCTCAGGATCCTGCCCTGCTCTGCCTACTATTACTACTGAATTCATATTATTTCCCTTTTTTAATTACATGGAAATTATATTTAAAAGTTATATTTTTTGCAAAAAATATTAAGATATTATACCAATATTTTATTTTTTAAAAAAATAAGGCAATTTTTTAATAATTATATTTTTTATTTATTTAATAAAGGAATAAAATATGCATATATTGCCATTAACAACAGTATCTGATATAGAAACAAATGGTACGGATGAACAAAAAGCAGCTGCAAAATATTTTGATAAAAACGGTAACGGAATTATAGAAAAAACAGAAGCTGACAGCTTTAATTCCTCTAAGATATCAAAAAACAATGAAGCTCTAACAATAACTTCTGCTGACGGATATGTTGATAAATATGAAAATATCTCAACAAACCACACTGATTCTTATTATGAATCAGGCTATATCCCCATTGCGGTTATTGATGATTTTTCTATGAACGGAGAAAATGTAATTCAACACGGTACTTATGTATGTAATATAATGAAATCAACGAATCCCGATATTTCAATTACTAAATTTAATACAAACCATACACAAAATTGGAACGGAGTTCAAAAGTTTTTTGGTAACATATTAGCAAATCACCCTAATTTAGAAAAAAAGTTATATTCTAACGATGTAACAATGAAAATATGTGAAAAATTCTTCCGCTCACCTGAATTATGCAACAAATCATTGAATAATGCTATATCGGAGTTAAAAAATAAAATTGATGCAGGTACTAAATATGAAGCTGCAAATTTATCACAAGGTCCTGCTTGTGATTATGAAACAATAAATAATCTTGTTTCTGATGAACTTGGAGTTGAAATTACACCTGACAATATTGCAGATTATAAAAAAGAAATAAAAGAAATATTAAAAGAAAAACAAAATCAAAAAATTACCTATTATGAAACAGGCGGAACAGAAACACAAATTAAAGCAGCTGAAATAATTGAAACTATAGAATTAATAGAATCTTTAAATATTCCTGTATATCTTGCAGGTACATATAAAACTCCAGATGGAGAAGAAACGTTTAACCTGTATTCTCTTGCGGATAATGCACTCACCGTAGAAGCCGGGGTTGAAGATAATGGGGAAATAATGCGTGCAGATACTGTTTCTCATAATTCATTTGCCATAGATGGAAACGGAAACAGACGGCTGGAGGATTCTACATTTTATGATGGCTCAGATACCCTGGACTATGGTTCTACATCATTTGCAACCCCTATGGCACTGGCAAATGATATGAAAGAAAAATATAAAAATTAATTACCTTTAAAATTATTTTGTATAAATTTAACAGCTTCTTGTTTTGTATTTACATCACCTGAAAGCTGAGCTTCTTTTAAAGCATTAATTATTCTGCCTAATTCAGGTGACTGTTTTATATTTAGAATTTCCATAATATCATTGCCGTCAAGCAGCTTTTCAAGAGGTTTTATTTTTTTTCTTTGCTCAAGATAGTTGTTTAATAAAGCAGTTAAATTATTTATATTATTTTCAACCATTTCATTGGTTACTTTTTCGCCTCTTGCTGAAAGCCTGTCTGCCATAGCAAGAATTATTACATCAATTACAAAACCCTCCATTTTTCGGTAAAATTTCATATAGGCTTTATCTGTTACATCAGCGGCACTTACAAGGCTTGAGGGGTAAATATGGTATTTTATAAGTGTTTTTACATATTCCGTCTGCTTTTTAGAAAACTTTAATTCTTTTAAAATCGGAACAACAAGTTTTGAGCCTATTTCATCATGCTTTATAAATCTGTGTCTTCCTGTATCTTCTTCAATTGTCCAGCAAGAGGGCTTGCCTATATCATGAAGAAATCCCGCTAATTTTAGAAAAGCAATCTCTTTTACTGTTCCGTATTTTACTGTATCAAGGTATTTTTTAACTTCTTCATTCGAATTTTCATATATAATTTGAATTTGCTTAACAGTTTCAATTAAGTGATGAATTAAATCAAGATGATGATGAGAATTAGGCGGAATTTTTCTAACTTCTTTGTATATAGGGAAAATTTCTTCTAATAAGCCGCATTCTTCTAATTGTAAAAGTGCGCTGTCGCAGTATTTACCCTCAAACATTTTTAACAATTCCGTTGTTATTCTCTCCTTTGCAGGTTCATTTATTTTCTTATGAAGTTTTTTTGAAATTTCAATTAAAGAATTATCTATGTCAAATCCTGTTTGAGAATGAAAACGGAAAATTCTTAATAGCCGCAGGGGGTCATCTTCAAAATTAATATCAGATATTCCTTTTATTTTTTTATTTTTTATTCCGGTGTGGGTGCGGCCGTAGTTCCTCTTGTCATTATTTCGCCTTCGGCTCGCGAACCTCTCAGTCGGAGTTTGCGAAGCAAATCTCCCGAAGTTCGCTTGCGAACTTC
>JAJQHF010000200.1 GCA_021199975.1 Candidatus Gastranaerophilales bacterium | reverse complement strand
TATTATATGTTTAAGTATGATGTAATAGTAGTTGGGGCAGGACACGCAGGGTGTGAAGCAGCTATGGCTTGCGCTAAATCAGGCGCAAAAACTTTGCTTGCTTCTTTAAACCTTGATAATATTGCGCTTATGCCTTGCAATCCTGCAATTGGAGGACCTGCAAAATCATGTCTTGTCAGGGAAATTGATGCTTTAGGCGGCATTATGGGAATAGCCGCCGATGCTACATATATGCAGCTTAAAATGTTAAATTCTTCTAAAGGTCCTGCGGTAAGAGCGTTACGAGCACAATCCGATAAAAAAGAATATATGAGATACGTAAGAAGTCTTTTGGAAAGTGAAGAAAATCTTTCTTTAAAACAATGTACAATGACTGAACTTCTTGTTGAAAACGGCTGTGTTTCAGGTTTAAAAGATGAGTTCGGCTTGGTATACTCTGCTCCCTGCGTTATATTAACAACGGGAACTTCTCTTGAGGCAAGAATATGGGTCGGGCTTCAATATATGGAATTTGGCAGGCTGGGCGAAGCAAGCGCAAAGGGGCTGTCGCCTTCGCTTAAAAAACTCGGTTTTAAAATCGGCAGGCTTAAAACTGGTACTCCTTCAAGAATTGACGGACGAACTATTAATTTTGACAAAATGACTGTTCAGCCCGGAGATAAAAATCCCTCTTTCTTTTCTTTTTTACCGAATAGACCCGTTAAAGAGCAATACCCCTGCTATCTTACAAGAACAAATGACAAAACGCATGAAATTATAAAAAACAATCTTGACAAATCTCCTATGTATTCGGGGTTAATACACGGAATAGGTCCAAGATATTGTCCTTCTATTGAAGATAAGGTTATCAGATTTGCTCATAATCCTTCTCATCATATTTTTATTGAACCGGAAGGAAAAAATACGTATGAAATGTATGTACAGGGATTTTCAACAAGTTTGCCCGCAGATGTTCAAATACAAATGCTGCATACCCTTCCCGGATTGGAAAATGTACATGTTATGAAGCCTGCTTATGCTGTTGAATATGATTACATGCCGGCAGTGCAATTAAATCACTCATTAATGACAAAACAAATTAAAGGCTTGTTTTGCGCAGGACAGATAAACGGAACATCAGGCTATGAGGAAGCGGCGGCACAGGGTTTAATTGCAGGTATTAATGCGGTTAAGTATCTTCAAAATAAAGAAATGATTACTCTTTCGAGAGAATCTTCATATATAGGAACTTTAATTGATGATCTTGTTACAAAAGATATTGATGAACCCTATAGAATGCTTACTTCTCGAAGTGAATACAGGCTGCTTTTAAGGCAGGATAATGCGGATGAAAGATTGACAAAGACAGGGTATGAGGCAGGTCTTATATCGGAAGAACGATATCAAAAATTTTTAGTAAAACAGCAAAGTATTGAAAATGAAATTAAACGGTTAATGACAGAAAAAATTTCACCTTCAAAAGAAGTTAATGATATTCTTGCAAAATATAATGAACATATAGACAGGGGCATTAAACTTTCTGAACTTTTAAAAAGACCTGATATTTCTTATGAAACTTTAATTGAAGCAGATGAAAATACACGCAGGCTCAATTTGTCACGTGATGAATATGAACAGGTGGAAGTTAAAATTAAATACGACGGGTATATAAAACGTCAAATTCAACAGGTTAATACAGCAGATAAGCTTGAAAAAATCAAAATACCTGAAAATATTGACTACGGTAAAATTCAGCATATTTCAATTGAAACACGTGATAAACTTGCGAAAATCCGCCCTGTTACGTTAGGTCAGGCTTCAAGAATAGGCGGAGTTAAGCCTGCTGATATTTCTGTTCTTATGGTTATGATAGAATCTCATAACTTAAAAACCTGCTGAAAATATTTAATCGCAATCTTTGCTTATGGGTCTGCCAAATATTAACCGGCTTAATCCCATGTGTTTTTTTAATGTATTTTTTATTCCGCCGGTTATTTCTTTTATATTTACTACAGTAGAGTTTGTTTCGCATAATATAGAATTGACTATAGGAACAGATGCTTTGTCGATTTGTTCTGTTATATTATTTAATTCGGATGTAATTTGTTCAATATTTTTGGTTGTATTTTCAATATTTTCAACAGAGTTTTTAATAGTTTCTTTATCTAGAGAATTATTTAGATTTGCAGAAATGTTTTCAAGATTAGCTGTTGTTTTAGCAAGATTTGATGAAGCTGTAAGGATATCTCCTCTCATATCCTTTAAAATTCCGTTAACTTCTGAAAAAACTTCACCCAAATTTTGCACTGTAACATTTGCAGAAGAAACTAAAGAAGAAGCATCATCAACGATTTTATCAATTTCTTCATCTCCGAGTTTTTCACTTAATGCGCTATTAATATCTTTAGCGGCTCTGCCTCTTATTACATCATAGTTTTTTATTTTTTTTAAGGAAGGGGAATCGGGATATTCAATATCTACATATCCGGTTAAAGCATTCTTTTTTATTTTAGCGGTAATATTTGCAGGAAGATTAATATCATGCGGTGATAACTTTAATTTAAGGTATGTATTCTTATAATCTTTATCAGGG
>JAJQHF010000203.1 GCA_021199975.1 Candidatus Gastranaerophilales bacterium | reverse complement strand
GCTTTATACGGGTGTATCTGATTTTGTGCAGCATTCTTGCAGTGCATTTTTTTTGGTGATTGTGTGTACGTCCTCTAAAGTTGTAATTAAAAAATTTATAATATGTATGTTGTTTTTTCAATTTTTTAAATGTTCATTTGCCGCTGCTGACAATATAACAGATGAAATATCAGACAGTTCTAAAATTACAAGAATTGAGTTTGAGGGTAATCATCTTATTGACTCATCCTATATTTTAGATGTAATGGATATGAAAGTCGGTGATGTATATTCAAAAGAGCTTGTGCAGCAGAACCTCAGAGCTATTCATAAAACAGGTTATTTTTCCGAGAAAATGAAAGCTATTCCTATTCCGAATGATCCCGAGTCATTAACTTTAAGAATATATTTAGAAGAAAATATTCCTATTACAGGCTTTGCGGTTACAGGAAATACGGTTGTTTCAACGGGTGAAATTTTAAGTATATTAAATACACTCGAAGGGCAGCCTCAAAACTTAAAAACATTGAATGACGCAATTGTCAATGTTGAAGATTTATATGCTTCAAAAGGTTATGTACTGGCAAGAGTTTCTGATTTTAATGATGACCCTGACGGATGTGTTAATATTACCCTTGAAGAAGGCACTATTAACTCTATAGCTTTTGAAGGAAACAAAAAAACAAAAGATTTTGTAATTGAGAGAAATATTTTATCTTCCCCCGGAAGTGTTTATAATGAAGATATTTTAAAAGCTGATTTAATGCGTTTATATTCCACACAGGCATTTAAGGATGTAAATCGAAAAATAGAGAAGAGTGATGAAAATCCTAATGCTTATGATGTAACAATTGTACTTGAAGAGCAAAGAACTGGAACAATATCTTTAGGCGGCGGTCTTGATACTGCAACCGGTTTATTCGGGCAGGCGGGTTTTGTTGAAAATAACTTTTTAGGAAACGGACAAAGAGTCGGCATCAACTTTATGGCAGGTACAGGTGTTATTATGTCAGACAGTTCTACACTTGACCATGCCAATTTACAAGCAGAGGTCAGTTTCTTTGAACCAAGGCTGAAAGGGTCGGATTATTCCCTTTTGGTTAAAGCTTTCGGTCGTGATTTCGGCAGTTATCAGGTTCCGTTGGCTGTTGAAAAAAGATACGGAGCTGATGTTGTACTCTCTCGTCCCGTTAAAAATTACAAGAATTTAATGGCTTCATTAAAACTCGGCGGCGAATATATAAGAGTTAAAGAAGGCGATTATAATAAAATCTCAAAAATATACAATCAGCATAATATTCCTATTTCCGAACGTTCAAAACAATTACAGGGAGGTACTTATATAACTCTTGGACCAAGTCTTATATATGATACGAGAGATAGTATGTTAAATCCGAGAGATGGTGTACTTGTTACTTTAAGATTTAATGAAAATATTAATATGACTGATTTGGATTTTACACATGGTACCTTATCTGCAGGCATAAAAAAATACTTCCCTGTTATGAAGAAATCGTCATTCTCTTTAATGGCTCGTGCTGCGGGGAAATTACACGGCGATATGCCTGAAGTTATGGCATACAGTTTAGGCGGCCCTTATACTGTCAGAGGTTACAGAATGAGTACTATCGGTACCGGTGAAGGCTTTATGCTTGGCAGCGCCGAATTAACTACTCCGTTTTTCTTCTTAGACAGAATAGAGAAAGCTAAATTTCTTGATAATATAAAGTTTTCTTTATTTGTTGATGCCGGTCATTTGTATAACGGCACAATTACAAATAAGCTCTATAATCGTCCGGAATATGGTATAGCAGGCGGTCTTGGTGTTAAATTATTTATTCCCGGTGTCGGACCTTTATCTATAGATTATGGTATTCCTTTTACAAACGTCGGAAGCGGAAACAAACGAGGTGCATTCTCCTTCGGAGTTGGAGATGTATTCTGATGACTTTAAGCTTTATTTGTAATAATATTGCCGATACGGAAATTCTTGCTGAAAAATTTGCTTATGCTGTTAAGGATATTGGGGCTTTTGTCTGTCTTTTCGGCGATATTGGCGCCGGAAAAACCGCCTTTGCCAAACTCGTTTGTAAATATTTAGATGTAAAAGAAAAAGTCACAAGTCCCAGTTTTGTTATATTGAATGAATATAAATCAGGCAAACTTCCTGTTTATCATTTTGATTTATACAGATTGGAAAAGGAAGGTATTACAACAATTGTAAATGAATTAGAGGAATATTCCGAAGGAAATATTCTTACTTTTGTAGAATGGGCAGAGTTTTCTCAAAATGCCGTTCCATTTGACAGAATAAATTTACGGATTAATTATATTGATGACAATAAGAGAGAATTTGTATTTACTTCTTTCGGAAATAAAAGTCAAACAATTTTAAAAAGGCTTGAAGTATGAGAATTTTAGTTTTTGATACTTGTTTTAATAAAACATACATAGTCCTTAAAGATAATGATAAAATTATTGCTGATGAACGTATAGAAAGTACTGATTTTAATTATCACAGCGCATATTTAATTCCTGCACTACGTGATATTTTTAAGAAAATTAATCTATTAATATCGGATATTAATGCATTAGG
>JAJQHF010000029.1 GCA_021199975.1 Candidatus Gastranaerophilales bacterium | reverse complement strand
AAGCTATGGTTCTTAACGGATGTGAAACCGCCACTGCTCTCGGCATAACTGGATTATTTTCAAATCACGATATATCACAAATTTCATCAGGTGAAAAAGCGGGTGAGCTTGATAAAATTTTTAAAATTATTGTTCATGATTACGAAAATCGTCTTGATACCTCAATAAAAATCATACTGAAACTTGTTGAACCCGTAATGATAATTATTGTAGGAATTTTTGTATGTATAATCGCCGTTAACGGCTATAAAGCTTATTATAACTCGATACTGTCAATGTTTTAGTGTCGCATTCTGTCGCCGGTTTTCTTTGATTACCACATACTACGCTCTGCTGGCGTATGCTTATGCCCTCATTTACTCGGATTTCACCCTTTCCAAAATACGTTCCTCGCCGCCACCAAAATGCTCAGCTTCACTATGTTACGCAAACAGGTCACTAAGTTTCAAGCATGCTCTCAACAAATTCCTTTGTAACTTTTTCAAGTTGTCACTCAAAAAAATTATTATACTGTAATTTTATTACTAAATAAATTAAAAAATGAACCTGGGGGGATTCGAACCCCCGACCAATTGATTAAGAGTCAACTGCTCTACCAGCTGAGCTACAAGTCCAATTATGCTTATATAAATAATATAATATAAATATAATTTTTCAAGAAAATAATATTTTCTCAAAAAAAATATTATTGCAATAAAAATTAACTTATTATATAATTCGAATGTTAGTTAAGTTTTACTATAAAAAATGGAGAAAAAAATGAAAAAGATTTTAGCTATCTTTGCTGTATTTTTCATGATGAGTGCTTTTAATAGCGCAAATGCTGCTGTATACAGCGACGTTGCTGCTGACTATTGGGCAAACAAAGAAATTACAGCCGTTGTCGCTGACAACATCCTTTCTTTAAAAGGAAACTCTTTCAAGCCTGAACAAGAAGTATCAAGATCAGACTTTAACTCAGCTTTATTAAGAACTTTAGGTCACAAAAGTGCAACAATATCAGATACAAATCCATTCTCTGATGTTGTTTCTACAAGAGCTGACTACGGAGATATTTTATTATCTTCAAAATTAGGTTTAATTTACGGCTATGATGACGGTACATTTAAACCTGACAGAATTATGACAAAAGCAGAAGCTGCTTCTGTTATCAGTCATATTACAAAAGATTACAAAGGTAATGTTTCTTCTTTATCTGCTTTTAAAGATAAAGACAGCATTCCTGCTTGGGCAACTCAACAATATGCAAAAACAATTGACTTAGGTGTTTATGTAAATTATCCTAATTCAGATGAATTATTGCCTAATAAGAACTTAAACAGAGCTGAAGCTGCAGTTTTATTATACAAATTAAAACAACAAATCAGCGCAGTTAAAGAACAATATGTTAACAAAGAAAAACTTCTTTCTACAGAGCATTTAGACGTTACAAAGAAAGCTGAAGTTGATGAAGTTCAAATTACTAACATGAGAAAAATCGTTTTAGCTAAAAACATCATCAAAGGTTACTTCTATACATACTTCACATCTAAAGATGTTCAAGTTGGCGATGAAGTTACATTTACAGCTAAAAATGATATCTACACAGAAGAAGGTACTTTGGTAATCCCTGCTGCTACAACAATGAAAGCAACTGTTTCTTCCGTTGAAGCTAAAAAATGGTGGAACAAAAATGATAAAGTTACTGTAGAATTTGAATCAATGACTTTACCTTCAGGCGTTTGTGTTCCTTTCAAAGCTGACGTTATTAACAACAACGGCGTTTTGACAGAAAACAGATGGGCTAAACCTGTAGGCTACACAGTTGCAGGTGCTGTAGTCGGTGCGGGTGCCGGTGTTGGTATCGCAGGATTTACAGGTCATCACCACTATGGTAACGGTGTTGCTATCGGTACTCCTGTTGGTGCCGGACTTGGCTTATTAACAGGTTTAACAACAAAAGGTAGAACTTATAAAGCTAACGACGGCGATTATGTTTGGTTAGAATTAACTCAAGACTTATCTATTCCTGACTAGTTCGCTTGTAATTATTAAGTTAAGAAAAACTCTTTGATTAAAATTCAAAGAGTTTTTCTTTTTAGGCTTGAAATAAAAATATGTTCTTGTTAACATTTTGGTATATCAGACTATTTAATTTATAAAGGTGGTGAAAATTAATGCCGGAAGTAAAAGTTGGTGATAACGAAAGTATCGAAAGTGCTTTAAAAAGATTTAAGAAAAAAATCCAAAAAGCCGGAATACTCTCTGAAATAAAACGCCGTGAACGCTATGAAAAACCAAGCATAAAGAAAAAACGCAAGTCAGAAGCAGCTCGCAAAAGACGTGTTTAATAACAAAGAGGAATTTTTAATAAATTCCTCTTTTTACTATTGCTTAACTTTATTATCATCAAAATTTGTTATGACAGTTCCGTAAAATCATTTAGATAATTATCAATATTTATATTAAGTTGTGCAATTTTCAAAGCGGACTGTTTATCAGATTTAATTTCGCAGTATTTCTCAGATGAAATTATTATTACATTTGTTATATCAATTACTCTTTCATCTAAATCAAAGAAGGATTTGTAATATAT
>JAJQHF010000148.1 GCA_021199975.1 Candidatus Gastranaerophilales bacterium | reverse complement strand
ATCAATATCTATCAATTTTGATAGAGAATTTTCATTTGTAAAAACACCTCTTGCAAAAAAATATGAACCTGTTTCTATAGTTTGGTCTTTAAAGTTCATCCTATTTTGTTTTACCCTCCTAATATATCCTCTTCCCATTTTTTCAGTTATCAAAGTGCTTAATGTCGCATTAACTGCTCTTACTCCGCCTGTAATAGCGGCATCAGAAGTACCGCCGGTTATAAGACTTCCACCTGTTGCAGCAGATGCAGTATGGGCTCCAAGCCCCAACCAAGATGTTATAAGTTTAGCGCCGCCAACACCTAAATTAGTTCCTGTACATAACTCTTTTACATAATATTCTAATGATGGAATTATTGGAACATTTAATTCATTTTGAAGATTAGCAAACATAAGGAATTGTGTTGTTTGTAGAAAAATCGTATCAGCTCCTATTGCGGCGCCTTCTCCAAATGCAGCAGATATTGCGCCACAAGCTGCAGAAAATGCGTGTACAATATTTTTACATTTTTTTTCATCATCTGGTTTCATTCGACCTGCAAATGAAACCATAGGAAAATTTGATTGCGTTTCTGAAAATAGTTCAGGCTCTTGTTCTTTCCAAGTTTCTTCAAATTCAGAGAAAAATATTCTTACCTGTTCTAAATCTTTTCTTTTGTTTACATCTTCTAATGTTAATATTTTCTTTTTATCAAGTTCCTCAATTTGCTCTTGTGCATACTTGTTAAAAAATACAACCACATTTTTTCTGATTTTATCGTTTTGGATTAACTTGTCAATATTTTCTGTTTTACCAAATATCCCGCGAGAATGAGCTAAGTTATTCCTAAATACCGATTCTGCATAATCATAATTTTCTAATGCATTTTTAACACCATATCGACTTTCCGGTAATGCCGGAATTTTACTTTGCTTAATGGTTGTACAGATTTCAGGGGGTTTTTGCCTATGTTTGGTTTTATGAAATTGTATGATTTCATGAGTTTTTACAGGAGTTACAAACATACCATTTCCTTAATTAAAAAATCTTCTAAGTGTATATATTAATTCGCCGATTATACCTCTATCTTGTTCTGAACTCATATCTATAATTCCGTCACCATCCATATCATAATCAGGTATGCCATCTCCGTCTATATCAATATCGGCAATTCCGTCACCATCTATATCCAAAAGTTCATTGGGTGATAATAACGGTTCTTTCCAACAATGCAAACGAATCATACGATTCTGATATTTTGCAAAATTAATTGCTTCCTCACTGCCCGGTTCGGGTCTGTATGCTTCATTAATAATTTTATCTCTTACTTCATAAGCAGAATCATCAAATTTTTCATATTCTTCTAAAGGTAATGTATGAGTCGCATTTCTGCCACCTTCATATACCTGTATTCTTGTTCCAAAACTCGGATAATTTTCATCTATGTAAGATTTTAATCTTGCGTTATTAACTGTTTCTGCAACTGTTTCTGAGCCTAATATTTTTTTAAATGGGGCAAAAACAGAGTTATCATCAATCTCGGGGCTATATGAAGCTAAATATCTGTCACCGTCTTTATCTGTTGCAGCAATAATCGGATTACCGAATATATCTTTTATATCATCATTTTGAGGTAGGTTTTCACTGTCTTTTGCTTTAATTAAAGATTTAAGATATCTTTGATACGTTTGTCTTTCTTCTTCCATTATTTTTGCAGATTTTGGTTTACTTGGTACGTCGTCATTTCCGTCCCATGGGAATAAATCATGTCCTGAAGTAAAACTTGGTACTGCAATACATTGAAGACTAGCCCCATCCAACACTGCTGATATTTTCGCAGCAGGATCTACAAATATTCCGCTTTGAGTATCTATAAATTTGTTATTGCCTAAATCAATATCAACACTTCCGTCATAATTTCTGAATATACCATTCTCCCAATCTACTATATCATAATCGTCTGCATTAATTTCTATACCTGTTCCCTCAAATTTTATAATTCCTTTTTCATCATCAATTGTTACTAAATCAGATTGTACACCTTTATCTGTTACCAGATATCCATCGTCATCAAACAATAATTCATCGGCATCCTCGCCCATTTTAACCATTGCTATTGAAGTCGCCAACCCCAATAAAAACGGAGAGCCTTTTATTTTTAAATCTTTTAAAGATGAACTTAAATCTTTTTCTTTTCTTGCAGTTACTTGTTTGTTTCTTTTTCTAAATCCCGAAAAAGAAACAGAATTTTCTTGTTTTACAAAGCTATCATTCGGATTTGAAATATTTTGATTCGCTTTAGATTTAAAACTTATCTGATTATACTTTGGTATATAATTTGAAATTATTGATTGAACTCTCATACTTACATTCCTTTTTGACCTTTTATATTTATAGCTTATAAAGTCATAAATATTTGTTTAATAATTTTTACTCAATCAGTAGCTTTAAAAACCATAATTAAAAATTTTGCTACTTTTATAGAAGTATATTAATGAAATTTTACATTATTTTTTTAATATAATTATAATTATTATAAAATAAATAAGAATTTTTTATAAAGTTTATTTAAAAACATTTTATAATAAATATACAC
>JAJQHF010000270.1 GCA_021199975.1 Candidatus Gastranaerophilales bacterium | reverse complement strand
CAGATAAATCTGTATATTTTCGTAACTCCGGATTTTGCTCTAACTTTTCGTCAATTTTTTCTTTAAGCTTTTCAAATTCTTCATTAGAAAGTGATGTAAATTCTTTATCAGAATCTGTAGAACTTTTAAAACTGATATTTTCTTGTTCATCTGAAGCCAAAACCGTTTTTTTATTATCTTTTACTTCTTCTTGAGATGTCTTAACTTCATCTCCATTAATTTCATCTTCAGTTTTTGTAACCAAAATTTCATCACTTAAAGCCTTAAAACTTTCATCATCAACTTCTAATCCGCTATCTTCTAAAAGTTTTCTGGCTTCTTCAAATTTACCCTCCAAAATCATTGTTCCGGCAGTTTCAACGGCTTGAGCTTGAATGTTCGCAGTTTTAATGTTTTCAACAATCGTGTTGAATTTTTCATTATTTGTATATTCTTTAAATCCGTTATCTTTTAAATATTGTTTAGCTCCTGCCTCATCGCCTTTAAGAATTAATTTTTCAACTTCGCTCATTACTTGCGGAGCTTTGGTTTGAATAGTTAATTGATAGAAATTATCTCTTGCGGCATAATCTGGTAAACCTTGCTCTTTAAGATATTGTTGAGCTTCTTTTTCGCTGCCTTCTAAAATCATTCTTTGAGCTTCTGCTATAATTTGAGGTGCATTAGCTTGAGCTTGAACAGATTTAAATTTATCGCCTGTTGAATATTTTTCTAATCCATTATCATTTAAATATTGTTTAGCACCTTCAACATCACCTGCAATTATCATATCTTGAGCTTTTGAAATATGAGCTTGCCGTTCTATTGAAGTAAAGTTTTTGCCTTTTGTATGGCTTGAAAGTCCGTTATCAGATAAAATTTGTTTAGCACCTTCAATATCACCTGATTGAATTTTTGCATTAACTTCAGTCATAATTTTTGGCATATTGGCACTTGCTTCTAAATTATTAAATTTAGTTCCGCTTGCATATTGACCTAAACCGCTTTGTTTTAAATAAGATTTTGCACCATCTATATCTCCTGCTTGGATTTTGCCTTGTGCAGCTGCAATAACTCCTTGATAATATGCACTAACTTTAGATGATGATAAACCTGTCAGAATACCCATTAATTGGTTTCTGCCTTCACCTAAGAATCTGTCGGCAGACCAATAATCATCCCAATCAATCATTTCTCCGGTTGTAATTAAGGATTGACCTTGTGCAATTGCATAATCAGCTGTTAAGGATAATGCCGTATCGGAAACAGTTTCGGCTGCTTGACCTAAAACATACGAACCGACTTTTCCGACACCTTGTCTGGTTGCCTCGTTAACAATCATGGTATTTAATCCGTTTGTTAATCTTCCTATTCCCCGTCCTGCCGCATAAGAAACTAATTCAACACCGGTTTCCAGTGCCAAATTTTTAACTTCATCACCTGTTAAACCATCTTTATCTGTTGAGCGGTCAACTAAATCAATAGCGTTATCGGTTAACATACCGCCAAATGCTGCCCATTTACCCGCTGTCATTAAAGGTACACCTATAGCTGCACCTCCAGGTATAAATGAAACAATTGCACCTGCAGCGATAGAAACCATACCTGCAGTTGAAATTACAGAAGATAATTTATCTGCAAAGCCTTCTTGAGAGGCTGAGTATTTATCAACCAAATTTTGAGCTGCCCGGCTTTTTCCTAAAACCTCATTTTGACAAAGTGCAAATTCTTGATTTATTTCATTAACGGATTTCCCTGTCGTTTTTTCAAGTTTATCTGCATAATCTTTATCATAATAGCAAGCTGAGTTTATTGCACTTGCAACATTTGATGTTCTCATGTAATTGTCAATTTTTTCAGTTGAGAATTTTGTATCTGTATATTGTTCGTATGCTTCTTCAAAAGTAAAATCGCTTTGACCTTGCATAGCCAAAGTTAATTGATTAATTATTTCTTCTTGTTCCGTAATAATATTTTCAATATCTTTAGAAGAAATTCCAAGCCCTGTTAATTCTTTTAAACCATTAAATCCTTTTGCTATTATTCCATCTCCGTCATTTTGAGTTTGGAATATTTGTTTCATGGATTCAAGGTTTTCTGCCATTGCTTGAATTACATATTGTTGATATTCTTCTTCAGTTTCAAAGCCGACTTCTTGTTGAGCTATTAATGAAATATAATCTGAAACAGAAATAGTTTCACCACTTTGCAAAGTTATAACTTCACTTGATTCAACCTTTGGAATTTTAGTTCCGGCTTCTTTCATAAAATCAGAATTATTAAATAACTTTTCATCAGATAAAATTCTTTTTTGTGAGTCAGAAGAAGCAGGTTTTTTAATATTAATCCTGTTTATAGCACCTAAATATGCCATCTGTTCGGATAAATCCCCTGTTTTTGTTTGGATTGTTTTTTTTACAGTTTCATCTTTTTTTCGTTTTTTATTTTCAAATTTTAATGAATTTACATTATAGATATTATTAATTCCATCCATAATAAATAACCTTAATAAATTTCTTTACATCCTATTCTTGCAATCGGCTTGGGGGGGGGGAAAAAACTTGAGTTTTTTGAACGTATTTTGCCGAAATTTTTACATAAGTTTACATCAAGTCATAAATTTGTATCACATTGTAATAAAATGCTCATATTTCTTGACTTTAAAATTAAGGTTCGGATATCATTAAATTATAAAGGGAAAGGATTGGGGTAATATTTATGAGAAATTCATCTATATACAGGTCTAATTTGTCCGATGAAAAAATAGCTTTTTTATCAGAATTAAAAAGTCAAAAAGAATATAATAACGATGAGGATAATGCCCCAAAAACGTACAAAAGACAAGGCAAACAAAAGGAACTGGATCTTTTGTGGCAAAATTTCAAAATAAGCCCGAAAGAAGAAAAATCCCCCGGTGTTTATTTATTAACGGGATTTATTGCAGGTGCTTTATGTATGTTTATTATGAACTCTATTTTAAGTATCAGTTCAAATATTGCAGCAGAGCCTTCTTCTACCTCTTTAGGCCAGCCAAAATTTGAAAAGAAAATTTCAAGAAAAAGTAAATTACCGCAAATAAATTCAAATATTTCGGTAGTACCTGCTTCAACTCAAGCGGCAGAAGAGGTTACAATCCCCGCAACGGAAATTTATACCGTTAAAAGCGGTGATTCAATGAGTTCTATTGTATATCGTTTTTACGGTAAGTATGACCCATCAAAGGTTGATAAAATCAAACAAGCTAATAAATTAACTAATGCAAACAAGCTTTCAATCGGTCAAAAATTAATTATTCCGCTTGACTAATATATGTAATTTGTTTATCACCGTAGGTTTTGACTTTAATCATTTTAAAGCCTTCAATTTTTATTGATTTATCAATAGGATGTTCCATTATTATTATACCGTTTGGTTGTAATATGTTATTGTTTTTTATAATAGTCAAGGATTGTTCGTATAAATCAGACTCATAAGGAGGATCAATAAAAATAACATCAGGCTTTATATTTACCTTTATAATATTTTTTAACACATCTCCAAAATAAAGGTCAGGTTTAAGATTCAAACTTTTAAAAGCTTCTTTTATTGCAATTGCCGTTTTTCTATCTTTTTCAAAAGATACAACCTGAAATCCCCTGGAAATTGCTTCAAGACTCATTATTCCGCTTCCTGCAAACATATCAAAAAAAATTTTACCCTCAAAATCCATCATGGATATAAGTGTATTAAATATGCCTTGACGTGTTTTTGATAATGTCGGTTTTATATTATCATATTCCGCCGTCTTAATTTTACGGGAATTATATTTGCCGCCTGTTATTTGCATTAATCAAGCTCTATTATATTATCGGGTGTTTTCTCTCCGTCAGCGGGAGAATACACTTTGATATTACTTAAAATATTAGGCCATTGACCGAATAAATTTTGAGAATAATGAGGCGCTTTATTTATATATATTGCAAGAATTATACCTTCTGTTCCCTGAAAAGCTCTCTGTACCGTACAAACATTTTTTGTCTGGCTGCACCACGTAGTCATTGTATTATTTATATCTTGAGAAATATATTCAGGTGTTATATCTTTGTAATTATTTTTATCTTTTCCAAGCTGCTTTTGCATTATAACCATAGAGGTAAGACCTTGATTTTGTAATATACGTTCATTTAAAATAAGCATTTCCGTATAATTTTCAGATGTTTGGTTATAAGGAACATAACATTTTTTACTTTCAACACCATCAGGACTTACTACTTTATGCCAACCGTCATTTGGAAAATCAAATTGTAATTTATCTTTTGCCAGACAATAACTTTGTATCAATATAAAACTCATTAAACATAAAAAAGTTTTCTTTATCATATTAACTCCCATGCCGGTTTTTCAACAGCTGTAATAATTTCTACATCTTCATCTTTTAACAGTTTTTCAAAAATTTCAACAACAAATTTTTCACTGTGAAAATGCCCCAAATCAATAATGGTCATTTTACTTGCATTAAGAGCCTGATGATGTTTTAAATCTCCTGTAATAAAAACATCAATACCGATTTTTTCCAAATCCTGAATATATTCCGCACCGCTTCCCGAACAAAATGCAATAGAACTGTATGTTTTTCTTTTACTGTTTACAACTTTTATACTTGAAAGACCGAATATGGTTTTTAAGGCAGAAATAAGTTTTGAAAAATTTTTCTCTTCATCAAATTTTTTATATTTAATAAACTCAAAAGCTGTATCAAGTTCTTTAAATCCGCATTTTTCCGCAAGGTATTCGCTGACTCCGCCTTGTGCTATATCAAGGTTAGTATGTGCAGAATATATTTGAATATTGTTTTGCAAAGCTTTTATTATATAAGGCGCTTCTATAGTTTTTATCGGATTAAAGAAAACGGGATGATGTGATAATATTAAGTCACAATGTTTATTAACGGCTTCATCAACAGTTGAAGGAGTAACATCAAGTGCAAGCAGTATTTTGCTTGTATTTTCAATACCTAAATTTATCTGCCAACCCGAATTATCCCATTTTTGCATTGTTGAAAGCGGAGCAAAATCTTCTATTTTTTTTATTATTTTACTAACTTTTTCCATATATTTTTTCCAAAATTTTCATTGCAGCTGTTTGTTTATCCGTTTTTTCTATATGATAAATTTCTTTTTCTTTATTTATTATATACAATTCATTATAATTTGACGAGAACCCGATATCTTTTTTTGAAATATCATTAGCACAGATGTAGTCGCAGCCTTTTTTTTCAATTTTTTGCATGGCATTTTCAATCAGATTTTGACTTTCTGCACAAAAACCTACTACAATTTGATTATCTGTTTTTATTTCTGACATTTCTTTTAAAATATCAGGATTTTCAACCAGTTCAACAGTTAAAGGTGTGCTGTTTTTTTTGATTTTTTGTTCTTGTATATTTGTTACCCTGTAATCACTGACTGCAGCAGCCATAATTAAAGAATCTGCCGTTTTAAATTCTTTTTTAACAGTATCAAACATTTCTTGTGCGCTTTGAACATTAATAACTTTATATTTTTTATCTGTTTCAACTGTAGAAATTAAAACAACATCGGCACCAAGCTTATAAGCACAGTCTGCAAGAGCAATTCCCATTTTTCCCGAGCTGTAATTGCCTATATATCTTACTGCATCAATTTTTTCTTTTGTACCGCCTGCCGTAATTACTATTTTTTTGCCTTTTAAAATTTGTTCGGGCAGCAAACATTTTTTAGCTGTTTCAAAAATTGTATTTATATCGGCTAAACGTCCTTTCCCGTTTGCGCCGCATGCCAAAAAACCAAATTCGGGTTCTACTGCAATTACCCCTCTTGATTTTAAAGTTTCTATATTTTTTTGTACCGCAGGATTTTCCCACATATTTGTATTCATACAAGGAGCAATTACGACTTGTTTATTAAAGGCACAAAAAACAGAAGTTAAAAGATTATCACATATGCCAAGTGCCATTTTTGCTATAGTATTTGCACTTGCTGGTGCAATTAGAAAAACATCCGCTTCATCAGTAAGCGAAATATGTTCGGGTTTAAATTCATTTATGTTAAACTGCTCAATATTTAAAGGGTTTTGGCTTAATGACTCAATTGTTGTTTTAGTAACAAAATTAAGCGCATTTGGAGTTACAACAACTTTTACATTTGCATTATTTTTTTTAAACAGCCTGATAAGTTCACAGGTTTTATAAGCTGCAATTGCACCTGTTATTCCTATTAATACTGTTTTTCCGCTTAACATTTGGAATTACTTCTTTCTTTATTAAAAATTTTTTGTAAATTAATCAGTGCATCATCAAGGTTATCATTAATAATTTTATAATCAAAATTTTTACCTGCTTCAATTTCTCTGTTTGCTTCATGCAGACGTTTTTGTATGGTTTCTTCATCTTCCGTATGTCTGCCTCTAAGTCTTTCTTCAAGAGTATCAACGGAAGGAGGCATAATAAATATAGTTATTGCTTCGGGCATTTTAGTTTTTACCTGCTTAGCGCCTTGAACTTCTATTTCAAGAATCAAATCATTTCCTTCATTCAAAGTTTTTTCCACAAAGCTTTTTTTTGTTCCGTAGTAGTTCCCGCTAAATTCAGCCCATTCTAAAAATTCATTATTATTAACTTCTGACAGAAACTCTTCTTTAGAAATGAAAAAGTAGTTTATACCATCTTTTTCATTTTCTCTAGGTAATCTTGTTGTTGCGGAAATTGATAATTTTACTTCGGGATTTTTTTGAAGAAAAAGTTTTAAAAGAGTCCCTTTCCCCACACCGGAACAACCTGAAATAATATATAAATGACCTTTCATAATCTTCCTTATTTACCTGATTTTAAAA
Organism: Candidatus Gastranaerophilales bacterium; assembly: GCA_021199975.1. GTDB lineage: Bacteria > Cyanobacteriota > Vampirovibrionia > Gastranaerophilales > Gastranaerophilaceae > Avigastranaerophilus. Next base: position 7,092 of record JAJQHF010000270.1, on the reverse strand, counting down.
GATTATAACCGAATCTATTTTATTATTCCACTATTTTTTATTTCTATATACATATTTAGGTTTTTTATTTCTTTTGCCACTTTAGCAGCTGCTTCAATGCGATTTGAGGCATTTAATTTCTGATTTATAGATTTAACATATTGTTTTATTTGATATCTTGGAATATCTAATTTTGCAGAAATTTTGTCATAATTATAACCACTCATAATAAGACCTATAATTTCAAACTCACGATATGACATAATGTCTAATATTGTACTTTTAGTCATTAATTTTTTCTTTAATCCTTTCTAAGATTTATAATATATTTTTATTGCTAGTGTGACTAGTTGTAATTATTGTTAGTATAACTAACATTTTAAATATGAACAAGGAATATTTACAAAAATTAGCAAAGCACTTAAAAAAAATAAGGAAAGAAAAAGCATTAACCCAAGACGATATAGGGTACAATGGTATATCTCGTTCAATGATAAGTTTAATTGAGTTAGCAAAAACTGATATAACTGTAACAAAATTAAAAATAATTGCTGATAATTTAAATGTAAAAGTAAAAAATTTATTTGATTTTGAATAAATGCTAGTAACACTAATTGTGCATTAAGTTAGTAACACTAACAATGTAAATATGAATACTTTATACATCAAAAAATTAGGTCAGCATATAAAGAAATTAAGAAAAGAACGCAATCTTGAGCAGGATGATTTAGGAATAAACGGAATTTCACGTTCTATGATAAGTCTTGTTGAAACAGCAAGAACAGATATAACAGTAACCAAGTTAAAAATAATTGCTGATAATTTAAACGTAAAAGTTAAAGATTTATTTGATTTTGAATAAAAATATAAACAAAAATTTTAATTACTGTATTTGGATGTATTATTTATCATATGTTATAATTTAATAGTTTATCAATTCAAATAAATAGGAGTTTTTTATGGATTTACCGCCGCCTGTTGAAACACCATCCGCTCAAGTTTCTACCGTTAAATACGGAGACCCTGATGAAGCATTTAGAATGTTAGTTTTATCTCGTATTAATGCGCCTGACATTCCGCAAAATGTTAAACAATATGCAAGAGATAAAAATTGTACTGCTTTGGTTAAAATTTATTATTGGAGTTATAAAAAATTTAAAGGTAATGATGTTTTTATGTGTAGTAAACATAGAAAAAGCCAATTTATCTTAGCTAAAGATGATAATCTTCGCTTCGCAAATTGGCTCGAAAGACGTAAACTTGACAGAGTTTACTATGAGTTTTAATATTTTTTTTATGTTATAATATAATTAATAGGAGCTTTTTATGGATTTACCGCCGCCTGTTGAAACACAATCAGCTCAAATCAGTACTGCTGAAAAAAGCCCAGCTGAACAACTATATTGGATATACGTTTTATCCCGTATTGATGCACCCGATATTCCGCAAAATGTTAAACAATTTGCAAAAGATAATAACTGTGTTGCATTAATGAAAGACTATCACTGGAGTAATGCAAAATATAGAGGTTTTAATTTTAGAGGTGTTGACGTTTATACATGTAATAAAAACAAAAAAAATCAATATATTTTGGTCAAAGATGATAATATCCGTTTTTCCAATTGGCTTCAAAGACACAAGCTCAATAAAATAATATTTTATGGATACTAAATTAATATTTCTTTTTATGTTATAATACAATTAATAGGAGCTTTTTATGGATTTACCGCCGCCTGTTGAAACACAATTTGCTCAAATTTCTACCATTGAGCGCAGCCCTGCTGATGAATTATATTACATATACGTTTTATCTCGTATTGATGCACCTGACATTCCGCAAAATGTTAAACAATATGCAAGAGATAAAAATTGTACTGCTTTGGTTAAAATTTATTATTGGAGTTATAAAAAATTTAAAGGTAATGATGTTTTTATGTGTAGTAAACATAGAAAAAGCCAATTTATCTTAGCTAAAGATGATAATCTTCGCTTCGCAAATTGGCTCGAAAGACGCAAACTTGACAGAGTTTACTATGAGTTTTAATATTTCTTTTTTCTTGCGGGTTTTGATATTCCATTTAGTACTTTATAGTTAAGCTCTTTATTATCAAGTCTTAATATTCTTGGAAAATCAGGGTACTCATTCCACGTAAATTTATATTTAACACGTAGAAATAAATATTTGCTAGAACTTGCACCTGATTGCGGGTCATAAAATTCTAACTTATTATTCTTATCTTTCCATACTTCTATTATATGCCCTTTTCCTTTTGAATGAGAACCGTCTTTCCAAACAAAACTGAAAGCGTATCGTTCGCCTTGTCTTATATTTTCATCTAACAATTGTTCACATTCTAACGCATTATTTACTTTCAATGTTGTAAATTCAGGTGTTTTTCCCGTTATTGGATCTATATAAGCAAAATTGGAATTCACAGATAATTTATTTTGAATTTCAATATCCTCCATTTTGTTTGGAATAGCAGTTTCAACATCATATCCTCTCATTCTTGCTTCAAATACGGCTACAGCGGATTGGCAATTCGTATTGTTTGAATTATACATCATTGGGTTAAAATCAGGATTTACATTATTTCCTCCCGCTTGTTCAAGAGACATAGGTTCCCCTCTTTTTACACCTGCAATTTCATCTGGGTAATTTTTATTTTTGTCGGGGCGCTTATCAGGTGTATTAGGATACAGCAATTCCGCCCTTCTTTGCAGTTTATTCTCTCTGTCTGCATCCGAATTATTTGAAGCATGAGCCGCTCCGCAGGTTCTCATATAACCCGATACTTCCTTCCCGTCCGCTCTCGTGTATCCGCTTACATAATAGCTTCCCGCACAATTTTCTTTGTTAGTCATTTTTTCTCCTTTTCCTTTTTCTACAAAATCGACTTATTTCAGCGTATTTTAACAACAAAAAACAGACTTAAAAATTAAGTCTGAAATAAATACACTACCCCCTGTGACTTAACAATATAAGTCACCTTTTGGCATTTATCAGTTGTTAAAATTTATAACACCTGAATTTACTTGCTACTCTAGTCTTATATTAAATCACACTTTCATTATAACAATATTACAAGTGCTTTTCAAGAGTACCGATTTATATCGTTAGACAAAGTGAAGTTTACAGGTTAATATCTAAGGTCTTATTCTGTCCATTAATCTCGGGAACGGTATAGTTTCTCTTACATGCGATAGTCCGCATATCCAGGCTACCGTTCTTTCTATGCCCAATCCAAAACCGGCATGAGGAACAGAGCCATACTTTCTTAAATCTAAATACCAGTCAAAAATTTCTTCCGACAATCCGTTTTCTTTAATTTTATCTTTTAATTTTTCAAGGTCATCTTCTCTTTGACCGCCGCCTATCATCTCTCCGTAGCCTTCCGGTGCTATTACATCAACACAAGCGGCTTTATTGCCATCTTGTTTCATATAAAATGCTTTTACCGCCATCGGGTAATGATGAATCATAACAGGTTTATCAAATTCCTCGGATATTAAAGTTTCTTCATCTCCGCCGAAATCTTCACCCCATGGGGTATTATTTCCTTTTTTATGCAGAATTTCAATTGCCTCATCATAAGAAATTCTCGGGAACGGACGTTTTATATTTTCAAGTTTGGTAATATCACGCTCTAGGGTTTCAAGGTCGGCTTTATTATGTTCTACAACCTGCGAAACAATATATTCTACAAATTCTTCCGCCAAATCCATATCATCATATATATCGGCAAAAGCGATTTCGGGTTCAACCATCCAAAATTCGGTTAAATGACGTCTTGTTTTGGATTTTTCTGCTCTAAAAGTAGGCCCGAAGCAATAAGCTTTTCCGACAGCCATAGCAGCAGCCTCCATATATAGCTGTCCCGATTGGGTTAAATATGCTTTTGTGTCAAAATAATCCGTTTCAAAAAGATTTGTTGTTCCTTCACAGGCATTAGGAGTAAAAATAGGCGCATCCACAAGAGTAAACCCGTGCATATCAAAAAAGTCACGCACTGATTTTATAATTCTGTGACGGATATTCAAAATAGCTCTCTGCCTTAATGAACGCAGCCACAAATGACGGTGTTCCATTAAAAAATGCGTACCGTGTTCTTTTGGGGTTATCGGATAATCACAGGAAGCTGATAATACTTTTACATCCTCCGCATCAATTTCAAACCCGATTTTTGAACGTTCATGCTTTTTAACAGTTCCTGTTACTTCAACGGAGCTTTCTTGTGTAATTTTATCCGCAAGCTCAAATACTTCTTCGCTCACATTACCTTTAAAAACTACTGCCTGAATTTCGCCCGTTCCATCACGTAGCTGTAAAAAATGCAGTTTTCCGCTTGAGCGTTTATTATACAACCAGCATTGAAGTGTTATTTTCTGTCCTTCATAATTTTTGATATCGCCAATCCAAATTTTTTTCATAAATTATTAACCCCGTTAAAATACATTTCAGGTTAATAATAGCACATTTTAACTTCTACATAAATAATTACAAATTATTTATAATTTTTTGGATTTCATTATTTGTTTCTTCGCAAATTGTGCTTTCCAAAATTCTATTAATTGATTCCGCCGGTTTTTCTTCTTCATTTACAGAATTTTGCGTATTGCCGGAGGAGTAGTTATTAATATATTTTTGAATAGCCTCTATTGTTGCTTTTGTGTCGCCTATAATATTTTTATATTTGTTGACTGACACTTGTTTACCGAATTCAAACATATAACTCTCCTTATTTCACATAATTTACTTATCGGCAGAAACAAATAAAACTTTAATGATTTCAAAAAAAGTGTAAAAAAACTTCATATTACTATGTGATTTTAATAATATTCACACATGTTCTTTAAAAAAAATTGTTTTTATGTAAAGATTAATACTAACAGCGTAAGCTTATTTAAATAATTTAGTAGTAATAAATAAAGGAAAAAGAAAATGGCAAGACAAGTTCCATTAGAAAGAGTAAGAAACTTTGGTATTGCTGCTCATATTGATGCAGGTAAAACAACTACCACAGAACGTATTCTTTTCTACACGGGTAAAACACATAAAATCGGCGAAGTCCATGATGGTGCTGCTGTTACCGACTTTATGGATCAAGAGCGTGAAAGAGGTATTACAATTCAATCTGCAGCAGTAACTGCAATGTGGAAAAATCATCAGTTCAACATTATAGACACCCCCGGGCACGTTGACTTTACAATTGAAGTTGAACGTTCTCTTCGTGTATTAGACGGTGTTGTAGCTGTATTTTGCGCAGTAGGCGGCGTACAGTCACAATCCGAAACGGTTTGGAGACAAGCAAACAGATATGAAGTACCAAGAATGGTTTTTGTTAATAAAATGGACAGAACCGGTGCTAACTTCTATCGTGTAGTTGACCAAATTAAAACAAGATTAGGCGCAAATGCCGTTCCTATTCAATTACCAATAGGTGCAGAAGATAAATTTACAGGATTAATCGACCTTATGAGAATGAAGGCGGAAATCTATACAAATGACCTCGGTACTGATATCAGAGAAGAAGAAATTCCGTCTGATATGCTTGAAAAAGCTAAAGAATATCATGCAGAAATGATTGAAGCTATTTCTGAATTTGATGATGATTTAATGATGAAATTTATGGAGGGTGAAGAACCTACGATTGATGAACTTAAAAAAGTTTTAAGAAAAGCTGTTTGCGAGAATAATATAGTTCCTGTTACTTGCGGTACAGCTTTCAAAAACAAAGGTGTTCAGTTATTATTAGATGCTGTTGTTGATTATATGCCTTCTCCGTTAGATGTTAAAGCTATTGAAGGCGAACTTGAAAACGGCGAAAAAGTCGCAAGACATTCTTCCGAATCCGAACCTTTTTCAGCTCTTGCTTTTAAAATTATGACAGACCCTTATGTTGGTCGTTTAACATTCTTAAGAGTTTATTCGGGTAAACTTTCTTCAGGCTCGTATGTTTTAAATGCAACTAACGGAAACAAAGAACGTATTTCAAGATTGGTTCAAATGTATGCAGACCAAAGAAACGAAATTACGGAAGTATATGCAGGTGACATTTGTGCGGCTGTAGGCTTAAAAGAAACTACAACAGGTGATACTCTTTGTGATGAAAGTGCGCCTATTATACTTGAAAAAATGGAATTCCCCGATCCGGTTATTTCTGTTGCTATTGAACCTAAAACAAAAGCTGATCAGGATAAAATGGGTATTGCTCTTCAAAAACTTGCGGAAGAAGACCCTTCTTTCAGAGTTAAATCCGATACAGAAACAGGACAAACTATCATCTCCGGTATGGGTGAACTTCATTTGGACATTATTGTAGACAGACTTTTAAGAGAATTTAAAGTTGATGCAAATGTAGGTAAACCTCAAGTTGCTTATCGTGAAACAATTCTTGGCAATGCCGATCAAGATTCTAAATTCATCAGACAGTCAGGCGGTAAAGGTCAATACGGTCACGTTAAAATCAGAATTTCTCCTGCAGGTGAAAATGAAGGTTTTGTATTTGAAAATAAAATCGTCGGCGGTGCTATTCCGAAAGAATATATTGAACCTGCAAGAAAAGGTATGGAAGAAGCTCTTGAAGGCGGTATTTTAGCAGGATATCCGATGATTGACGTTAAAGTTGAACTTTATGACGGTTCATATCACGAAGTTGACTCTTCTGAAATGGCATTCAAAATTGCAGGCTCTATGGCTGTTAAAGACGGTTGTAAAAAAGCAAGACCCTGCATTTTAGAACCTATGATGAAAGTAGAAATTGAAATTCCTGATGAGTACACAGGTACTATCATCGGCGACATTTCAAGACGCCGTGGACGTATTGAAGGACAAGAACCTTTAGGAAATACAGGAAATGTAATTGTCAGAGCTACCGTTCCTTTAGGTAACATGTTCGGTTATGCAACAGACTTACGTTCAAATACTCAGGGAAGAGGCACCTTCTCTATGGAATTCTTGAAATATGAACAAGTTCCTGCAAATGTTCAAGAAGAAATTATTTCCAAATCAGGCGCACGTGCTTAATTAAAGTACAATAAAAAAACAGAGTGAATTATTTAATTCACTCTGTTTTTTAATCTGTTATTTTTTTTATTATTTATTTGCTATAT
>JAJQHF010000244.1 GCA_021199975.1 Candidatus Gastranaerophilales bacterium | reverse complement strand
AATTTAAATATCAAATTAAAAATATTTCTTAATAATCGACAGAAATATCTCCCGACATTTTACGCTATAAATACGGAACAATTCAGTAATTTTGATTTTTTATGCAGTAATGATAAACTTGGAGAGCAATATCCACAAATAAGGCTGCTTTCAGACCTCGCAATCGCAGCAGAAGAATTATATCAAGATTGGTAAAATACATATTCTGTTGGATGTACCGTCAGAATGGCATTTGAATGTTTGGTAAATTGTGTATGCGATTGTTATTCGTTTGAACCCATAAAAAGTAAATTTTATAATTAAATTGATTATATTGAAACAATAAAATATTTTAAGCAGGATTATAATTTAAGAAATGTAATAACACCTGAAATATATAGTAATTTTCACATTTTGAGAAAAGAATGCAATAATATGTCGTATTATAATTGTTTTGCTATGAAAGAAAACAGCAGTATCGAATGGTTTAGTGCTAATTTATGTCTGTTAAAATTATTGCACGAGCTTTGTGTATGGTTTTATAAAATTTGCCTAAAGCAAAATAAAACAAAAATTCCAAGTTTTAAAGAACCGCAAAAAATTATTTCGGGAAATCAAATAACAATTAATAAAGATAATGAAATTGAAAAACTTAAAGAAAGTTTGGACGTTGCAAAAAAAGAAACAGAATTTTACAAAGAGCGTAATCAAAATGAAGTTGAAAAAACAAAAAATGCAACAACTAATTCGGATAAAGAATTGAGTGCTATAATTAATAATTTACAAGAAAATTGTATAGAAAGTAAAAAATTGGCACAATCTTATTTATTGAAAAACATTGAACTGGAAGAAGAAAACAAAAAACTTCGTTTAAAGAACAACAAACTGCAAAAAGAACAAAGTACAGCTAAGATTGTCAATTTTCCTAATAATACAAAGTCTAAAGGAGATAGCTCTAAAAGTATATTGTTAAAAGCAATAAAGCAAATGGGAACAACTAAGGCTTTTATAACACAAAATACGTTATTTGATTTTTTGTATGGCAATAAACGTCAAATTACATACAGCTACAAATTGAATGAATTATCTATGTTCGGTCAATATAAAATGCCTCGAAACAGTTACAATATTATACTTCAAGAACTTTTAGATGATAACAAAATTAAATTTAACGGGTGTTATATACAATTTACAGAAAATTAACCTTCCTCTTGAAAACGCTGCACAATCATGTTTCGTAAACCATTTACATATTGAAACCCCCATAGGGTAAGGGCAGGAGAAAGGACACCCTGCCCTTGTCAAATTATGTGTTATTCAACAGGTTCAAGTCCTGCACGTTTTGCAATTGCATAAATTGTTCCTGATGTTTCGGTATTAACTCCGATAGAACCGTCACGATTTTCAAATCTTGATAAATCTTCAATTATAAAATCGTTTAAGCCTGCCGTTAATTCAAGAGTTAAATCACCTAACATTTTGTTAGGATAATTATCACCTGCAGCAAAAGTAATTTCTCCCGCTGCTTCCGCATTAACCACTATGTGAAGTGAATTGTTTTTGTTTTTAAAAGCGTCAATTATAGTATTCTCTGTTTCAAGCGTTGTTGCTTCAAATGAAATATATTCAACCGAATGAGAGTCGTCTTGAACAGGTAATATAACTTCTATTTGTACCGTTTACATATTCGTATCTTAAATTTTGTGCTTCCTGATTGGATAAAACAGACTCATCAGAGCCTGTTTTAACAAGTGATTTTAATTCTTCAGCAGCTTCTTTTGATACTTCAAAATATTTGTTATTTATTATGTAATCGGGAGTTTTCCACGTTCTGTATATTTTAGGTGTTGTGTCAAAGTTATCGGATTGTGTTGAGTTAAATACAAAATTAGCAGGATCAACATCATAAGTGTAGGTATCCACAATAGACATTGCATAAGGCACAAGTTCATTAACCATATCTATTAAATCAAGCATTTCTCTATCTGTATATGTAGTAATTGATACCGGCTGTACAAAGATTGTGTACCCGGTTTTTTTAGTTTAGAACAAAACAAAATTGCTTCTTTTTTATCCTTTTTTTTGATAATTACCCTGATGCTGTCAAGATAAGATTCCTCTGCCGTGGAAATGTTTTCAATTCTACAGGTTCCAAAATCAATCATTCTGACAACAGCAGAATTTTTCTTATTTTGTCTGCTGAATATTGTATCAAATGATTTTGTATTTGGGTTGATTGATTTGTTTTGCTCTTTAAGCCTTTGGCTTGTGCCACTTTATTGATATTTATGTATTCTTAGCTCATCGTACACACAGATTAGCTCTTTGTGTTAAAAATTGGAACAGCGTTTCCGACTATTATGTCCGTTTCGTATCAATTTAAAAAATTTATTTTTCTATAAATCCGGTTTCTCATTCTTCTTGAAAATCAATCTAATATATCTATAAATTGTTGGAAGATTTTTACCAAATTTGTTTAAATTTTCAAAATGGTCGAAAACAGAAGATACCCGAAATAATCAAAGCATTTGTCAAAGTCCGAAAACAGGCTAAATCCGCTCTATGACTTGTTTAAAAAGGTAAAACCTAAAATAATTACACCATCTGTCATAATC
>JAJQHF010000083.1 GCA_021199975.1 Candidatus Gastranaerophilales bacterium | reverse complement strand
TATTAAAAAATTTTTTTGGACTAAAAGGAGACTAATTTTACAAATAGTCCCTCAAAACTACTTTAAATTGCAAAATATAAAAACAGTTAAAATTAAACAATGGTGTAAATTATAGCACAAAATAACAAATTACAAAAAGCAGAAATTAGTGTTCGAGTCCCCTATCCTCCACCAGTTTTTAAAAAGTCAAAATTTAATAGGTAATTAAAGACGGGATTAAGCTCTACGCTTAGTTTTCCGTCTTTGTATGTAAAGTTCGAACCTATTAAATACAAAATTTTCTTTTTTGTTTCTGCTGTCTTGCTTAAAAACAATGTTGGTGCCTCTTTACAGAAATCTAACAGTAAGTTCGAACATTCATAAAAATTCTTTGAAGCATTATTTATACTATTCAATTTGTTTATCAATTTGTCTTTCTCGGCATGCCATTCTATGTTTTTTTCATCATAAAATTCTTGGCTTAAATTTTCAAATAAAAGATTTAAAAGTACATTTATTAGATATGATTTGGTATAAAGATGATGAACTGATAATAGGATTTGACAAAAAAACGAATGTTACAATGAGTTATCCTATGCCCTGCTACGATGAATAGATAAAAAGCCGTTTTTAAATAAAGAGGAATTAAAAGTTACAATAAAATACAAAGATAATGCGTATTTGTTCACAATACTAAAGGGTTATATGTGGGAGGGGGCAACAATACCACGCTTCTTTTGGCGGTTTATCGGTGCAAACACAAGCCCCAAGTTTTTAAACCACTCATATATCGATAATAACAGGTATTTATCAACAATAATACTTGAAAGATTGCTTTATTGTTCAGGTGTCAACGGTTTCAAACGTTGGATGATGAAACACTCTGTAGACAATTTTCAAAAAATAAAAGGCGGTTGGCAATGAGCTACGAACTCTTAGGCATTCTTTTAACCGTTGTTTTTCAAGGATTATATGTTGCATTTGAAGAAAAATTAACCTCAATCGAAAAAAAGCAAGATAAACATAATAGCTTGATTGAACGTACATACTGCATTGAACGAGATGTATCGGTATTAAAAGAAAAATTAAAAGTCGAGGAACACCGAATAGAAGATTTAGAGGAATTTACGAAATGAAAACATCAGACAACGGAATAAATTTAATAAAAAAATTCGAGGGTTTAAAAACAAAGGCATATAAATGCCCTGCAGGAGTTTGGACTATAGGTTACGGTCATACTGCAGGTGTTAAAAGCACTGATACTTGCACAATGGAACAAGCAGCAAACTATTTAAAACAGGATGAAACGGCGGAAAATACCATAAAAAATACGTTACGGTTGAATTAAATCAAAATCAATTTGACACACTTGTTAGTTTTATATACAATGTGGGTTCAGTTGCATTCAGAAAATCATCAATGCTTAAATTCATTAATAACAAGCATTCTCCCTTAGCAGCAGGGCAATTTGATTTGTGGATATATTCAAAAGGTATTAAACTTGATGGGCTTGTCGCAAGAAGAAAATCCGAAAAGGAATTGTTTTTGAAAGCTGAATAATGAAATACACATTATTCAGCTTTCAAAAACAATGATTAATGATGTTAATAATGCTTCAGGTTGTTGTTCTCATCACGGAGGTGTGTGTGGTTGTTCTTACGGTAAAGTGAAATGCTGTGATGATACTTTAAGATCATCTTGCCGTTGTTACTGATTTTACTCCGTTTTAAATCCTGTCTTTTGCAGCTTTGTACAGTCAAATAACAGGTTTATTGCTTCGTTAATTCTGTCTATTTCTGCATTATTATCTTGTGCATATTGAATAAAGTAGTTTTTTAATTCTTTAATTTGTTCCTATAGGTCTTTGTGTTCTATTGCAAGCTGCCGTATTTTAACAAAAGTACGTATTATTTGTATATTAATTTCGCTTGCACGTTTGCTATTTAAGACCGATGAAAGCATTAATATTCCATGTTCTGTGAAAACGTAAGGAAGATATTGCCTACCCCCTCGTGTTTCTTCTGTTATTTTTGTGGTGACAATTTGGCACCTCAAAAATTCAAATTCTTCTTTTGATAGCTGAAACATAAAATCTTGAGGGAAACGCTCAAGATTTCTTTTAACTTGCCTGTTTAAGTATTTTGTTTCAACTCCGTACATCATAGCCAAATCGCTATCCAACATTACTTTTTGTTCTCTGATTACATATATCAGATTTTTTATTTCAACTAAATTATTCTCAATTGTTTCCGTAATGTTCAAATTTTCCCATTGTATCTATATTCAAACTTAAAAATTAATAACACTGAATTAAAAATTAATAGCACGGAAAATTCTTCAAAAGCTCCAAAAGCCAAATTTTACAACAGCTTTTTTGAATATATTTTCTCCGTAAAAAATGCTTGGGATAACAAATATAAAATCCTTACCATTTTAGGCATGAAAATTAAAATTAAGAAGAAAATTAATAAATAATCGAAAAACATTGAAAAAATTTAAAATAAATATGTTCAATTATCAACAAAAACAACTCTAGTAAATTTTATTTTGATATAATTAATCTATGTTTAATAAAAATTTGGAAATTACAAATTTCAGAAATTATTCTAATATTAAGATTGATTT
>JAJQHF010000166.1 GCA_021199975.1 Candidatus Gastranaerophilales bacterium | reverse complement strand
AAAATTTATCATCAAAACAAAACAACCTTTGCATAAAACTGCAAAGGTTTTACTTTGTTGTTTCGTTGACTTAATAGTATTTTAAAATTATCATGGTTTTATAAGGCAGGTTATTTTGGAATTTTCATTTATTCATGTTGCAGATATTCATTTAGGCAGACCGTTTTCGGATTTGTCCAAGTATTCTTATGATGAAAATGTAAAAAAAATATATAAAACGGCTGTTGAAAAAACTTTTAATAAGATTATAGATTTTGCACTCTCAAAAAATGTTGATTTTGTATTAATTGCAGGTGATACTTTTGATTCGGGAGAGCAGGATTTTGCTTCTAAATTAATTCTTAAAGACGGGCTTAAAAAACTTGAAGAAGCAGGTATTTCCGTTTTTCTTACCTGCGGGAACCATGACCCTTTAAGTTCATATAATAAAAATACTTTTAATTATGATGAAAATTCAAAAATTAAAATTATAGGACTCAATACTCCTATTTATTGCGAAATTCCGTTGAACAATAAAACAGGCGAAAAAATCGGAGTTTTAAGAGCTTTGAGTTTTAAAGAAGAAAAATTCAGTGATAATCCTCTTAAATTTTTTACACCGATTAAAGAAGATGAAAAAAATTTATTTAATATTGCTTTATTGCACTGTGATTTGAATGCTGATAGTTCAAGCACTTATGCGCCCTGCTCGTTAACGGAAATGAAAAATTTTAATTATAATTATTGGGCGCTCGGTCATATTCAGATACCTTCATCCGATAACGGAAATATTCAGTATTCGGGCAGTATTCAGGGGCGAAATACAAAAGAAACAGGAGTTCATGGCATCAGATATATTAAAGCGGAAAATAATCAAATTAAAGAAAATATTTTTGTTCCGCTTGATACTATTCGTTTTGAAGATATAAACCTTGATTTATCTCCGGCTGAGGATTTAACCTGTGCTTTTAATTTAATAGAAGAAGAAATAAATAAATTTACGGGCGGTTATGATTTACTCTTAGCACGTTTAAATCTTACGGGGAATATAAAATTTTTCAAAGAAATAAACGCTGAATTTTATAATGTTTTATCCGAAAAAATCAAAACCGATTTCAGCCAAAAGGTTTATATATCTCAAATAACAAATTCAACCTCTGCCTTTGTTGATGAAGAATTATTAAAAGAAGATGAAGGAATTACGGGCGAAATATATAAAACCGCCGGTGATGAAAATATGCTTCAAAGCGCATTTGATAATCTTGATAATGCAGTTAAAAATGCCATATTAAACTGTAATTTCAACAATGAAGAGTATGAAATTTTCGTTAAAACCGTAAAACAAAATGCAAAAAAAGAGTGCATTAATCTTTGCAATATAATTTACAACCCTGATAGTGAGGCGCAATAAATTATGAGTAAGTTGGTTTTTAAAAACATAATTATTGAAAAAAGCGCTAAAGATATTAAAACCGGAGTCAATTATGAATTTTCGGAAGGGTTTAACCTGATTTGCGGTAATAATGAAGCAGGAAAAAGCTCTTTAATGAATTTTATAAAGCAGGGATTTTTCAGAGAAAAAGGGGTAGATACAGGTAAAATATATTTTTATTTGGCAGATGAAGAAAATAATCTAAAAAGTTACAGAGCCGATATAAAAGATGCACGTTTAACAGAACCCAGACTAAAGCTTTTTGATGAAAATAACAATTCCGTAAGCTATAAATTTATTGAAAAAAATATTAATCAAAAATATTTTGAACAGGGTTTCTTTATCCGATTGGATGATTTAATGAATATTCAAAATAAAGATACATCTGTTCTTGTGGATATAATAAAAGACCCTTCGGGCGAAAAATTAACTTCTTACATAGAAGAAAAAAAAGCGGAAGCAAAAAAAATATTAGGCGAAAATAACAGATTAACCAAAGAAATTACGTTAATATGCGATAAAATTTCAAATCTTAATATTAAAATTAATGAGCTTTCAAATAAAGAAGCACAATATAATAATGCCGTAAATTCAATAAAATCACTGTCATCAGAAATTGAAACCCTTTGCAGACAGGAGGAATACGTTAATATTCTCTCTGAACACAAAAAATTACAACAGCAGCTTGAAACACTAAATAACGAATACGAAAGATTAAAATTAAATTTTAATGAAAAACTGTTTAATAATAAAGAAACATATTTAAATATAATTCATAATGCAGGCAGATATGAAGCTGATTTAAAATCGGTTGAAAAACATAAAAATAAATCAGAACTGCTTATATCTGAAATTACGGCAGATATAAATCGTTTAAACAGCGAATTTACCCTTAATATTGAGGAAAATACTCTTAATGACTTTATTCCGGATTTTTCTCAAATCAAAAAAATAAAAGATTATATTTCTCAAAAAAATTCTTTAGAAAAAGAACTCATTGCCTTAAACTCAAATAAGGAAAATTTGGAGGAAAATCTTTTAAAATTAAAGCATGAACTCATAGCATTATCCGTAAAAACAAATCAAACGGATAATATAAATGAACTTAAAGAATTATATTCTTTTTTAGATGATGTTTTAAAACAATATAATTTTTTGATTTCTAAAATAAATAATGTTGAAAATAATTTAAAAGCAAACTCTTT
>JAJQHF010000255.1 GCA_021199975.1 Candidatus Gastranaerophilales bacterium | reverse complement strand
TCTTTTAATAAACTCGGTCGACAAACAGGTATTTTATTTTATATTCCTGCATGGTGCACAAGCAAAATAGACCCCGTTACAGGATTTGTTAATCTGTTCAATACAAAATATGAAAATATAGAAAAATCGAGGGGTTTTATTTCTAAATTTAAAGATATAAGATATAATTCAGACGAAAATTATTTTGAATTTGTTGTTGATGATTATTCTAAATTTACGGATAAATTGAAAGGTACAAAAAAAGATTGGATAATTTGTTCATTTGGAGACAGAATTTGGACGCATAGAAACCCTAATAATAACAATCAATGGGATAATGAAAAAATAGTTTTGACTGATGAATTTAAACAGTTATTTTCAAAATACGGAATTGATATTAATAATATTCAAAAAGAAATAGAAATAAAAACAACCCTTGATAAGGAATTTTATACAAGTTTCTTTGCTTTGTTTAAATTAATGGTACAGATGAGAAATAGCGTAACCGGCGAATTTGAAGATTATATTATATCTCCTGTTAAAGGAAAAGACGGTAATTTCTATGACAGCAGAAAATGCGGCATTGATTTACCGAAAGATGCAGATGCAAACGGTGCATATAATATTGCCCGTAAGGGGTTAATGCTTGTTAATCAACTGAAAGCTGCAGACAATAAAAAGAAAATCAACTATAAAATTTCAAACCAGGAGTGGCTTAATTTTGTACAAAACGTGAATATTTAAAATGGAAGAAATTATACTTATTTCATATTTAAATGACTTTATATTTTGTCCTGTTTCCATATATTTTCATAAACTATATGGAAATTTGGACAAAACTTTGTATCAAAATTCACCGCAAATAAACGGAACTAACGCACACAAAGCAATAGATAATCATAATTACTCTTCCAGGAAAAATATTCTTCAATCTATAAATGTATATAGCGAAGAATTTGGAATTGAAGGGAAGATTGATATTTTTGATATAGAAAACGGAATATTAACCGAGCGTAAAAACAAAGTGGTAAAAATATATGCCGGGTATATCTATCAAGTGTATGCCCAATATTATGCATTAGTTGAAATGGGATACATTGTTAATAAAATTCGCATTCACAGCATAAAAGATAATAAGAATTATAATATTAAACTGCCTTATGAAGATAAAGAAACGGATTTAAGATTTAGAAACTTGATAAAAGAAATACATGAATTTCAAATAGAAAACTTTGTGCAAACAAACGCAGCAAAATGTAAAAACTGTATATATGAACCCTCTTGCGACAGGAGTTTAATATGTTAAGTGAACCTGATTTTAAAGAAAAGAAAATAATCCTGGTATTTTCTCAAAATGGGGATAAAATTTCATTTAAAAATGACAATATTGTTATAACAAATTCGGAAAATGAAATAAAATTTCAGCTTAGCTGCTACAGATTATTTGCAATTTTTATAGTCGGGGGTTTCACATTAACAAGCGGAATAATTCAAAGAAGTAAAAAATTCGGATTTTCCATAGTATTCTTTTCTCAAAGCTTTAAAGTTTATGATGCTGTAAATTATAAAATGGAAGGTAATACTCTATTAAGATTAAAGCAATATACAAATACTAATAACCTTCCCATTGCAAAACAAATTATAATAAATAAAATTGAAAATCAAAAAGAAACATTAAAAAAATTGCGTGATAAATCGTTAAAAGACGGAATAAAAATATTAGAAGAAAAAATTGAAACATTAAAAAATGAAGATATGTCACTATATGAAATTATGGGAATAGAAGGCACTTGTGCTAAAGTATATTTCAACAGAATATTTAAAGAATTTGATTGGAAAGGCAGACAGCCAAGATTAAAAAGAGATGAAATTAATTTATTGCTGGACATTGGATATACCGTCTTATTTAATTTTTTAGAAGCAATATTAAATTTATACGGATTTGATATTTATAAAGGAAATTTGCATCAGGAATTTTATAAAAGAAAATCATTGGTATGTGATATTATTGAGCCTTTTCGTCCGATTATTGATTATAAAATAAGAAAAATGATAAATTTGGGACAGACTAAAAATTATAAATTTCAGTTAAACAATAATCAATATAGTATTAATTGGAAAGATTCATCTGATTTTGTTAAAAATATTTTAGAAGAAATAATGGAGAATAAAATAACTGTTTTTAGATATATTCAGCAATATTACAGATGGTTTATGAAAGAAAAACCGGTACAAGAATTTCCTAATGCGGAGTTAAAAAATAATGATAATAATTAGTTATGATATTGAAAATGACAAATTGCGCAGCAGATTTTCAAAGTTTATTAAAAAATTCGGTTACAGGCTGCAATATTCGGTATATGAAATAAAAAACAGTAAAAGAATATTAAACAACATTATGAATGAAATAACAAATAATTTTGAAAAAAGTTTTAAACAGACAGATAGTATTATAATTATAGAAACAAGCGAAACGTGTAAAATAACAAAATGGGGATATGCAAAAAATGACGAAGATGATATAATAATTGTGTAAAGTTACAAACTCGGGTCTTAATTTTTTAAATAATAAAAAAACGAAGAAAAATGTGCAAAAAATTGCTAAAAAATCATAAAAAATACAAGAATATGACCATATATTTGCACGTAAGGGTCTAAACT
>JAJQHF010000252.1 GCA_021199975.1 Candidatus Gastranaerophilales bacterium | reverse complement strand
GAGCTATATTATTAACTGTCAGAGAATAAGCTAAACGTCCTGTCCACGTTATTACTGATTACTTCTTTCACAGAATCATATTCTTTTAAAACGGCTTCATGTTCAGTTTCAAGCTGTTGAAGTTCTAAATCAAGCTGATTATCTTTTCTTTCAAGCCTTGTTAATTCATAATTATATTCACTTTCAGCCTGTGCATCATCAGATGTATCAAGAACATATTCAATACTTGTATCAGATTCTAAAGTATCCATTGAAATTCCGGTAGTAGAATTGTTTACATCGCATAAAAATACAACACCATTCATTATTGCATTTTGGAGAGTATCTTTATCTGAAAGAAAACTGCTTCCGTCTATAATTTCATATTCATTTTCGCCTATTACGGCTTTTCCGTCAGAGTTTATAGACAAAATATCTTCTTCATCACCGTTTGCATTTATATATGTAGGGATAATCCAGTTTCCATTTTCATCTTTTTTCAAATAAATTTGATTTTTTGAATTTGTTACAAGATATCCTGCCTCAGTCAAGTTATCATAAGTCAAATCTTCTTTTGAATAACCCGTTGATGAAGAAGAATCAGTAACTTTAATTGTAAGTTTATAATTGCTGGTAGCTTCCATATAATTTGAGGCGGCTTGTTCTTTATCAGTTGCCAGTGAAGTTTGAGTTTGAGAAATCAACATTTCACTGAGTTCTATATCGCTCAGTCTTGATGTTAACATTAATAACCTGCCTTGTGAAGATGATAATCCCATTTTTTTCTCCGATTCTAATATACAATATCAGTATCGGCATTTTTATTTCAGAACTTAAATTTTTAAATCATTTTTTTTAAATTCGTTTACAATTTGTAATATTACCTGTTTTTAATGTAATCAGATATATCTATTACGTTATTAACTTCCTGTGGGATAAAGTACTGACAAGTAGACCATAAAAGAGTTTCGGGGGATTCTATGCAATCGGGATTTTCAACTGCTTTTTGGTTGCAATATCCTTTTACCATATTGTTTGTACCGTCAATTTTGGGCGAAAAATATGCACATGCTTGGCATATTTTCATTCTAAAACCGTGCTGTTCAAGGATATCTGAAATATTTTTTACTGCATCACACATTCTCATATAACATTGATTTGTTTCTTGAGTTTTATTTTTATATCTGAATATTGCTTTTTTAAACCCGCCTTCAGAAATTAAATCAAGAGTGCATGGGAATACATTTCTTCCGTTTGTTACCTGTATGGGAATAGATATTTTTTCCGTTTCATTGGATTTATTTTTCTTTTTTCTTTTAAATATTTTTTTCAAAAATGTCATTTCGCACAAAGTGTCGGATAATGTATAAAATGGACATGATGCAAGATAAATCAATGGTTTAATATATAATTGGGACTTATATACAGATAATCCGAATGCAATTGCTAAAACAACCGCAAGAAAGACTGCCCATGGAAAATCAAATAAGAAATAATAATTGAAAGAATAAGTTCCTATCAGAACAATCATTGCAACTAATACAATAGGATTAGGCTTAAACAAAGAGAATAAAAACTCGGCAAATTTAGGGTTTAGTAAAGATTTAAAATTCAAACACCGATAAAACAATTTCATTTTAAAGCTGAAATCAGGTCTTCTTAACTCGTAATCATTGGAAGATACATAAGTTTTAACTTCCGGAATAAATTTGGGAGGATAATTTACACTTGTTAAAAGAAAAGAATATTTTAATTCTGAATTTGCATTTTTAAAATCTATACATTGAACCTTTTCTAATACTTCATGTTTAAGAACTGTAATATCTGAATCAATAGCAACAGGCAAACCCAAGCGAGAACGTCCTAATTTCATTATGTTTGAATTATATTCATTTACACTTGACCATACTTTTTCATAATAATCTGCATCTTCAAGAAAGATTTCTGTAGAACCTACAATTACATCATTTTCCTGTAAAGCTTCGTTAACTGAGGATAAAAAATCTTGTTTTATAATTCTGTTAGCGTTTAAAAAAACGTAAGCATCAACTTTTTTAAAAGACATTAAATTTTCAAGAAGCCAGGATATTGCTTTATCTCTTCCTAGAGGAGCATCATCCGTTAAACGCCATAGTTTTGCTCCACCGATAAATTCAAGTTTATTTGAAGATTCATCACTGCAATTATCTAAAATAATATGTGTTTGATAATTACCTTTCGGATAATCCTGTTTATTTAATTGTTCTAATAGATTTACAATTGTTTTTTCATTATTGTGGGAATAAATTATAACTATTATATTTTTATATTCTCTTTTTATTTCGCTTTTGTTTTTTCTTTTAAATTTAATCATACTTGCAGCAACAATTACACAAAAATAAATTGTAAATACAGCAATATATAAAAAGAAAATCAGTAATAACAGAATATAAAAATTATTAAGCATGTTCCACCTCTCTTCATGATTTTATGAAAAAAAGAGATTTTTTTCCACAAAAGAACTAAAAATAAAATCAATACAATGTAAATTTTTATTAAAATTATATTTAAAAATATAAACTTTTCTTTAAAAGTGAATTATTATAGTTGTAACAAATCCCCAAATCTCCTCCCAAGATTATTAAGTATAAGCTGCAGTGCAGCTTTTTTTTTGGTGTTTATAGGG
>JAJQHF010000193.1 GCA_021199975.1 Candidatus Gastranaerophilales bacterium | reverse complement strand
GAACGTTATACTTATGATGAAAATTGTACGGATAACGAATACTTGCAGGAAATGTTAACATCGGGTCAATGGCTGCTTGAGAAAGTTTCAACAAGTGATGAATCAGGTTGGGAAAGTATTGTTTGGCAAGGTTCAACCGAAATTTCAGAAATATATGATACTTCTGATGATGCAGCCGCAGAAGCCGAATATGAATCTGATATGAAAGCTCTTGAAAAAAGAGATAAAATTCTAGAATTGAGATTGGAACAAATAGAAACGGAGCAAAGTTCAGTAGAAAAAGAAATGGAATCTATTAAAACAGTTATCGATAAAAATATTGAAGATTCTTTTAAAACTTTCTCCGGTTAAATTAGATAATGCTAAAACAGGGGGTTATCTCCCCAATAATTTCATTATCTTGTGATATTATTGACTTCTTATATATATTGTTTATTCGGGCGGATTGTACTTTGTTTAAATCCGTCCATTTTAATTGAAGCAGCGTATTGATTGTTACAATACTTCTTGCCTCCATATTGGAATCTGCAATTTTAACAACAATACATTCTTCACTATCAATATTAACAACAACGCATAGCCCGCAAGCACCCACTTTGGCAATCAGATTATCAGAGGCATTTATAATTTCGGAGTCAAGTCTTTCTTCTCCTCCTATCAAATACGGATTATTTAAAAAAGCCTTCTTTATTTTTTCATATTTTTTATCTGTAAAAAGGTTTAAAAAGCCAAATCCTAATTCTTTTAAGGTGGTTGCAATAACGGGCAGTCCGCATCCGTCTTTGCTCAATACTGTGTTATTTTTGCTTACATTGCAGAGATTGCATACCTTTTCAGTTATAAAATCAGTTAAAGGATTATCCATATTTTTATATGTTTTTGTGTCAAATCCCATTTCCTTACAAATGGCAAGCATAGCAGAGTGTTTTCCTGAGCAATTATTATGAATTTTTTTCAGAGGCTTTCCTTCTTTTATTAATATTTCTTGTTCCTTTTTACTTAAAGGCATCTGCGGTTTACACAATAAATCATCTTCTTTAAATCCGAATTTATGCAATAATGATAAAATTATTTCCTGATGAAATTTATCTCCGCAGTGAGAAGCACAGCAGACAGCCAATTCTTTTTCCGTCAAATTATATTTTTTATCGAGCCTTAAATCAAATAAAGGAGAAGCCTGCAAAGGTTTCATACAGGAACGGTGATAAAACTTATAATCGTTATTTTCTCCGATTTCTTTTATTATTCCGTTTTTATTCATGTACAATATAATTCCGTAATGGACTTGCTCTGTCAGTCCGTTACGATTATATTCCAGTAATTTTAAAAAATCAGGTTCTTTATTAAGCATAATTATATTTTAACTCAAATAAGAGATTATAATTTAATTTCCTTTTTGCGTATGATTTGTATAAAATTCATAATGTAGTATAATAGTTGTGCGAGAGTAAAGAGTTAGATTATTGTTTAAAGAAGGTAAGGATGCAGCTTGTTGAAGTTAAAAATGATATAGCTAAAATAGTATATAATCCTGCTGATAACCATTTACTTCCTTCTGATTTCTTGTTAATTGAAGATGTAAATCAAAAACTTATAGCTCAAATAATAAATATATCCACAACGGAAAATTCAAATAATAATATTGCAGATGTTCGTCTTGCACTTTCTATTGATAAGGACGATAACCTTTCTTATTATAACGGGTATATTCCGATAAAATCTTCAGATATCGTTTATATAAATCCTGATGAAATAACGGAACTTTTAAAAGGTTATGAAGATGATATATATTTTGGTAATTTGGCAAATCATCCCGAATGTTTTATTAAACCGTCAATTTCTTTTATAAAAGATAAGGTTTATATTCAATCTGACAGAGATGATAAAACTAAAATAATAATTCAAAATATGATTTTGGAATTGTATTTGAAACAAAAAAAAGTTCTTCTTCTTGATTTTGACGGCAGTTACTCATCAATTCCAAATATTCCAAAGCTCAAAATTTCTGAAAATTTTAGACTTCCTTTAAATATTGATGCTTTTAATAATATCTTGGAATTTGATATTACTGATTGTCCTACAGAGGATAAAGCGGTTATTCAAAGTATTGTTCTAGAACTTAGAGAGTATATAAAAACTGTAGAAAATAAGTTTTTGCCGTTTACTTTATTTAAAAATGTTGTGGATAATGAATTTATGTCAAATCCTATACAGGGTTTAATGCTGTTAAGAAATAAATTATGGCTTTATGCACAAGAAAGTATCTTTGCGGAAAGCAAATCTCAATTTTAACTTATAAATGATATCTTGGAAAAACAAAATTTATTAATAATTGATGCTTCAAATCTTGAGGAGAAGTGGTATAAATTTACTATTCAAACCATTTTAAATTTAGTTAAAAAAGATTGTTTCTTTGCTTTTTCTCTTAATGATGTGAATATGGACAGAAAGTCTGTAATAAGTCTGTATCATAAACCTAATATAGTTCCTGTAATATCTTCTTCTTATGATAGTAAATACAGGCAGATATTGAAATCTGTTTGTAAAAATCAAATTCTTCTAAAACCTTCCGCTGTCCTAAATGATGAAGAATCTTATAATGTTTTATTAAACAAAATTAATTCAGATGAAGTTCGTTTATATGGAGAGTCAA
>JAJQHF010000042.1 GCA_021199975.1 Candidatus Gastranaerophilales bacterium | reverse complement strand
TCAAGTGCCTTTTCTAATGAATTAAATTCTGCTTCCGTTAATTCAACATTCCATGCTCCAAGATTTTCAAGAATTCTTTCTTGATTTTTTGAACCCGGAATAGGTACAACATTAGGATATTTGTGAAGCATCCACGCTAAAGAAATTTGTGCATTTGTTGTATTTTTTTCTTTTGAATATTTGTTTAAGATATCTAAAATAGGTTGATTTGCAATAATATTTTCTTTTGATAATTGAGGTACAAATTTTCTTACATCGTCGCCCTCAAATTTTGTATTAACAGTAACTTTGCCTGATAAAAATCCGCTTGCAATCGGAGAAAAAGGTACAACTCCGATGTTATTTTTAAGGCAGTATGGAAAAATGTCTTTTTCTAAATCCCTTTCAAGCATTGAATAAAGACTTTGAACAGCGCTGACAGGTGTTACCTTATTAGCTTTATCAAGTATTTCAACAGAAACCTGCGATAAGCCCCACGCTTTTATTAAACCTTCTTCAATAAATTTACCCATAACTATGGCAACATCTTCAACAGGAATAAGTTCATTTATTCTGTGAAGATAATATAAATCTACATAATCCGTTCTAAGTTTTTTAAATGAAGCTTCAAGATGATTTTTCATAACGCTGTATAAATCTTTTTCAATCAGCTCATCTTTATCTACAAATAATTTTGTTGCGAGAACAACCTCTTTCCTAAACGGTTCAAGTGCTTCGCCAACTATTTCTTCATTATGTCCTTTATAAAATTGTTCTTTCCCGTAAACTTCCGCCGTATCAAAAAACGTACATCCAAAATCATGCGCCTTTCTTATTGCGTTTACGGCATAATCTCTATTTGGAACTTCACCATATCCATGAGAAAAACCCATACAGCCTGTTCCGATAGGACTTACTTCTAAATCTCTTATTTTTCTGTATTTCATTTATTCTCCTGTAATTTTTTACTCATTAAATAGTCTTATTTAAGAGTTTAAATTCTTTCTTAAACTTATTTATTTAAACTGTTTTTAAAAAACTCATCAATTTTATCAAACGGTATTTTTTCAGCATTATCATACAAATCAACATGATTTGCACCTTTAATAATTAAAAGCTCTTTATTATCACCCGTCAGTTTTTTATAGGCATCTTCCGAAAAATACCTGCTATGAGCATTTTCACCGTGAAGCATAAGGACGGGTATTCGTATTTCATTGCTGTATGCCAATATAGGCAAGTTAATCAACGAAAGAGATGAGGTCATGTTCCAATTTCCGTTTGAATTAATTGAATTTTTATGAAATCCTCTTTTTGTTTTGTAATAACCCCAATAATCCTTAATAAACTGCGGTTCATCTCCAGTTAATTTATCGGGAAGCCCAGGAGCTTTAGCAAATGTTCCTGTTTTAAAATCTTCTGTACGCTGCGTATTTAATTGTTGTTTTAATTTATATCTTGCATTCTCATCAATTGTATCATTGTATCCTTTGGCTGAAACTCTTGTCATATCATACATAGTCGAAGTTACAACAGCTTTAATTCTAGTATCTGCGGCAGCCGCATTAAGTGCAAATCCGCCGAAACCGCAAATTCCAAGAATGCCGATTTCCTCAGGATTAACATTATTCTGAACACTTAAAAAATCTACTGCGGCGCTAAAATCTTCCGTATTTATATCGGGTGAAGCAGTATTTCTCGGTGTTCCGCTGCTTTCTCCCGTAAAAGAAGGGTCAAAAGCTAAAGTTATAAAACCCCTTTTCGCAAGAGTTTGTGCATATAGCCCCGAAGCTTGCTCTTTCACGGCGCCAAAAGGTCCTGAAATTGCTATAGCAGGTAATTTGCTATTTTTAGTTACATCCTTAGGAGTGTATAAATCTCCGGCAAGGGTTATTCCGTATCTGTTTGTAAAATTTACTTTTTGGACTTCAACTTTATCGCTCTTAGTAAAAACTTTATCCCAAGCGTTAGTTTTTGCAATACTCATATTACAACCTCCTATAATTATCAAACATATAAAAAAAATTAACAAAATATTTCTAATCATTTTTTATTTCCTTTATTATTTTGGCAGGCACTCCTGCTGCTATTGTATTTTTTTCTACATTTTTAGAAACAACAGCACCTGCGGCAATTATAGCGCCATTACCGATATTTACTCCCGGTAAAATAGTAACATTAGATCCAATCCAAACATCATTTCCTATTATAACCGCTTGGGGAAGTAAATTACCACGTTTTTCAGGTACTTGATTGTGATTTAAAGTAGCAATTACAACATTATGACCTATAAGAACATTATTGCCGATTTTTATTCCGCCCTGGTCTTGAAAATGACAGCAGGAATTTATAAAAACATTTTTGCCGACATTTATATTTTTACCGCAATCAGTGTAAAAGGGAGGAAATAATCTGAAAGTTTTATCAATCGGTTTATTTATCAGCCGAAAAAACAATTTTTGGATTTCCTCAGGCGGATTATATTTATTATTAAGTTCATAAGATAATTTCATTGCTTCGTCAGATAATTCAGACATGTATTTATGAATGTCAGAACCTGCAATTACTTCTTTTCCGCTGTTTAAATATTTTAAAAATTCATCTAAATTCATATAATTATTATTTACTATAACAAATTAAATAGCAAATACTTATTAATTATAGTTATATATGC
>JAJQHF010000137.1 GCA_021199975.1 Candidatus Gastranaerophilales bacterium | reverse complement strand
TAATTAAATACTGATTATTAAGATTTTTTGAAGAGATACTTTTTAGTATCTCTTTCTTTATGTTATAATCCTTCTATGATTTTTGTTGTAAGTATAGTTTATTTAGTTCTTTGCTGTATGGCTTGCGGAATATTTCTCTTTCTGACTTTAAATAAATATAACAAACTTAAAAGTGATTCAAACAAAATTTTACTTGCTGTAAAACGTGCAAGATACGGAGATATTAATGCAAGAGTTGAGAACTTAAATGATAAAGATTTAGAAACTGCTGCAAACAGACTCTTTGAAACAATGTACGACAGAGAAATGATGATAAAAGAATATCAGTCAACTTTATCTGATAAAAATTTATCATTAGAAAAAATATTAGAACAAGAAAAACAATTACGTCAATTTAAAGAAGAATTTGCCGCCACACTTACTCACGACATGAAAGTTCCTGTTATTGCAGAACTAAATTCTCTGAATTATCTTTCCGAAGGCAGATTTGGTACATTAAACGAAAAACAGCTTCAAGCCGTTAATCTTATGAAAGCTTCAAATCAGGAATTAAAAGACTTAATTGAAAACATGGTAGAAACCTACAAACTTGAAGAAAAATCTTTAAAATTAAACATTACAAAAAACTTATTTAATGAATTTTTAAAATCCGCAATTGATGAAATGCAGCCGATTGTTATTCAAAATAACCATAAATTAATTATAAATACGGATAATACAAAAAATAAAGAATGTATGTTTGACTGTTTTCAATTAAAAAGAGTCGTTAAAAATCTTATACAAAATGCGCTTAATTACAGCCCCGAAGAATCTGATATTACTATAATTTCAGAAAATCAAAAAGACAAAATAAAATTATACATAACAAATAAAGGCCAAGGCATATCGGAGGAAGATTTAAAACTTATATTTCAAAAATATTATACTGGACTTTCAAAACTTAGAAAAGCAGGCACCGGACTGGGACTGTATTTATCCAATCAAATAGCAGCCGCACACAATGGAAATATAGAAGCGGATTGCTCAAAAAAAGGCTTTACTACTTTTATATTAACAATTCCTTGCAAAGCAAATAATTAGATATTTCCTGTAGAACTGTTTTTATCATCTTCATAAGATTTTATATCTTCCGTACCTTCGCCCGCCTGCTGCATGGATGCGTATTTATTGTAACCTGCTGAATTATTATCTATTTCAATATTAACGTCTTCATCAATCATTTCTATATCAGAGCTTGAAAATTCTTTTATTTTTCCGTCCGAAAGCTTGACAGATACTTTATTTGCCAATATATTTAAAGCGCAAACCCTTCCGACTCCATCTTGAGTCATTACACCCGAGCCTATCGGAACCATCTCTTTTGCGGTTTCAATATAATTCTTATACTCATAATTCAAACAGCAAAGCAGTCTGCCGCAAGTACCCGAGATTTTACTGGGAGTAATAGGCATACTTTGATCATGTGCAAGTTTTATGTTTATGGAATCAAACTGCCTTTTAAATGTACAGCAGCAAAAAGGACGTCCGCATAATCCGTTGCCGCAGCATAAAGACGTTTCATCCCTCACTCCGATGTGTTTTAAATCTATCCTTACATGTTTAAAAACTTTTGTTAAATCCTTTAAAAGATTTCTAAAATCTACTCTTTCAGGCGCTGTATAATAAAATGTCACTTTTCTTTTATCAAAAGTATAACTGCATTTTGTCAAATTCATTTGAAGATTATGCTGTTTTATAAGAGCCAAACAATCTTTATAACCTTGTTCCTCCATTTTTTTTATATTTTCATACTCTTCAAGTTCTTCTTTGGACATTATTCTGACAAAAGGAACGGAAGGAACTTTTTTTCTTACCAGTATACTTGCAACTTCAGGCGGAACCACATAAGCTTTTGCGGCTTCCTCTCCACGTTCGGTTAAAACAATAACCATATCATCTTGTTTAACCGTAATGCCTTCCGGTATGGACAAAGGATATTGTTTATTTTTTACTAATTTGACTGCTATCATATCATTATATTTTAACATAAATTTTACTTTATGTTACAAATTCGGCAATTTTTTTTATTAAAAATACTTTATATATTCATAAGGTGGTTAGTTTAAATCAGGGGTAGTTATTTATGAATCCAAGGTTAGTTAAATTTGCCGTAGAACTTCAAACAGGCGAAAATACGAAAGAAGAAAAGTGTATTTATTTTAACAAAGGCAGAAGCAATAAATTTTTCGACTTTTTAAAGTCCGCAAAAGTAACAATTCCAATTGATAAAAATAATTAAATTTTACAATGTAAAATATTTACAAGCGGATTTTGCATTATACCTCAATCGGTTAGTTTGAAGCTGAGATGTTAAATTGCGCAAATTTGCAAGTGCTTTAGCACGCTCTTCTTGAATTACGGTTAATTTTTCCAACACGCTTAAAGAATTTTTAAAAAGATAATCAATTTCAGGTGTATCTTTTTTTAAAATTTCCTTTATATCATAATATTGCTTATTTTTTTTAGTTAAACTACAAAATGACTGCAGCATATAAAGCTTCTCCGACTTCCTTCGCCCTTCCGAGGGGATTTACTTGCCTCTTCCGCCGACTTTTTTTCACCTTCACATCTTTGAGGAGGTTTCCTTCATGTCTCTAATACACAACTGACGCTGCCGACGAA
>JAJQHF010000267.1 GCA_021199975.1 Candidatus Gastranaerophilales bacterium | reverse complement strand
CTATAGTTTTGTTTCTTAAACGAAAAATTGTATTCGCCGCCAGAATCAGTAACCGAAATTTCGTTATAACGAACTGCTAAGAGTAATGGAATGCATTTTAGAGTTTCAGGATATTTGGTAATAATATCTTCAAAATCTTTTTCAATATTTTTTGAACCAACTAATGAATTTAAAATGTTTAATTCAACTTTTATATCATCAACATTTTTATTTACCTTTTCAAAATCTACATAGTAGCAATAGTCTGCAATACAAGGTCTAAAAGTAGATAGCCACTCCTTAAAATCTCTCATCAATAATTCCTCACTAAAACTTCTGTAATTTTTCCCCTGCCGTCTACATTTGCGTTAATAGCACGGGATGCAAAAACTTTTTTAATTTCATAATTTGCATATAATTCGTTTGCTAATTCCGTATCGGAATTTGAAAGCATGAACTTAACCCCAATTGAATCTAATTCATCGCAAACCTCTCTAAGTTTAAATTGCATATCAATATCAAAGCCGTCTTTAGTGTATGAAGTAAAACTTGAAGTTTCATTCAATGGAACATAAGGCGGGTCGAAATAAACAAAATCGCCATTTCGAACTTTGGATAAAACTTCTGAAAAATCAGCACATCTAATTTCTGTCTTTTTTAATAGCTCTGAACAATTTAAAAGATTGTTTTCATCAATAATTCTGGGATTTTTGTAGTGTCCAAACGGAACATTGAATTGTCCTTGAGAATTTACTCTATACATACCGTTAAAGCAAGTTCTGTTCAAATAAATAAAACGGCTTGCCTTTTGTATATCTGACCAATTTTCATATTTATCTGTGCGGTCAATGTTGCGAATTCTCATAAAATATTTTTTTGAAACTTCGTGTCTCTGTAAATCTATAATCAACTCATCAACATTATCTCTTACAACTTGATAAAGATTGATTAATTCTTCATTCATATCGGAAATATAAGCATTTTCGGGCTGTAATTCAAAAAATAACGCACCACCGCCAATAAAAGGCTCAAAATAGCGATTATAAGATTTTGGCATGTTTTTAATCAGCTCAAACATAAGCTGACGTTTACCGCCAACCCATTTAACTATCGGATAAGTTTCTTCTTTTAATTTTTTTAATACTACAGCCATTCTTTACTCGCTTTGCGTTGAAAAACTTGTTCAAACCTTTTAACAGAAAGGTCTAAATACCCCTTCTCTAAGTCTATTCCAATAAATTTCCTGTCTAATTCTAATGCCATTATACCAGTAGTTGAACTTCCTGTGAATGGATCAAGAATTAAATCGCCTTTGTTAGTTGATGCAAGGATTATACGTCTTAACAATTCTAAAGGTTTTTGGGTGGGGTGCTTTCCGAATTCTTTTTCAGATGATTTTGGTGTATCAATTTGCCAAACTGAACGCATTTGTTTATTTGGCTTTTTAAGGATGTCATCGCCCCAATCACTATTTTTCATGACATCATAATTAAAAACATGTTTACCCATCGGGTCTTTTCTTGCCCATAATAGAGTTTCGTGACTTGCCGTAAAATATCTGCAACTCATATTAGGTGATGCGTTTGGCTTAAACCAACAAATATCGTTTAGAATTTTAAAACCTGCTTTTTGCAAAGCAAAACCGCAGGCATAGATTGAATGATAAGTTCCAGAAATCCATATCGTACCATTAGGTTTCAAAACTCGCCTGCAAGCATTAATCCATTTCTGATGAAATTCAAAATCCATATCAATTCCATTGCTTTCATCCCATTTGCCCTTATTGACGGAAACAACTTTCCCAGATTGACAGGTTATTCCACCATTTGAAAGCATATACGGCGGGTCTGCAAAAATCATATCAATTGATTCGGGAGTTGCCCTATTCAAAATCTCAATACAATCACCCTGAAATAAAGTTATATCATCCTTTTTATACACCTTTTGCATAAAATAATTATAGTACAAAAATATAAAATGAATTGATTGGCAATTTTTCCCAAAAAGCAAGCGTAAAATCAATATTTTTTATAAAACAAAAACACAAATTTAACCCTAAATTCAAACAGTATTTGAGTTTTAAAATTAGGAAGACTTCCCGCACCCAAAAACCTTGAAATAACTGACCTGTAGGTTTATAATGATAATGTAAAATTATCAATTGCGGTTCACAGAAAAGAGGCAAAAATAAAGGATAAAAACCAGTAATCATAGGAGTTTTGTGAATTCGCGGTTCAAATCCCTCCCCACCACATCAAACTAACTGTTCTAAATAGTCAAACTAAGTGTCATTATGCAATTTGTATTTTGACGAATGGTGTATTTTGACAGTTCATTTGAGAATGGCGGTTAAAATGAGAAATCGGCTGAAATTGGCTAGGTGTTTGAAAATTAGCGGTCGGAAGTATTCCGAATTTCGCATTTGAACAGTCCTCAAAAGTCCTTGAACTGTCCGTTTTTGTCCAAAAGTGGACAGTTGACTAAAACCCCCATACCGCTTAAACTTAGGACTGTTTTTATTATTGGCGGTTAAAATGAGAAATTTGGAACAGGACATTTGAAATTTTAGCCGGAAATTTTTATAAAAAAGTCGGAAAAAATTTCTTATTTTAAATTGATACAAAACAGACACATCACTCGGAAGCAGTGTTCCAATTTTAAGCACACAGAGGTAATCTGTGAGTACG
>JAJQHF010000151.1 GCA_021199975.1 Candidatus Gastranaerophilales bacterium | reverse complement strand
TTTACTTTCTTAAAATATTTGATAAAAAAAGATATTTTACATTTATATTGTCATTTTTAATGTTATTTTCTTTATTATTTATGATAATATATTATGAAAAAC
The DNA here is from genome assembly GCA_021199975.1 of Candidatus Gastranaerophilales bacterium. Classification (GTDB taxonomy): domain Bacteria; phylum Cyanobacteriota; class Vampirovibrionia; order Gastranaerophilales; family Gastranaerophilaceae; genus Avigastranaerophilus. The sequence continues at coordinate 2,569 of JAJQHF010000151.1, read as the reverse complement.
AAAAGCTTGGAAATGATATGGTTTATGAACTTCATAATACATCTCTTCTTGCTTCGCACATTCCTGATTATTTAAATAAAATAACAGAAGAGGAAAAAGCTGTAATTTTAAATATATATTCAGAATCAAATGGTATTTTAGATTATAATGATTTATCAAAAAAAGATAATGCAAAATATGCCACGATTATTATACTGAAAACAGTATTTAAGCATTCACCCTATCTTATAAAAGAAGGATTTAATAGGTATAAAAATTATAATGGAGGAGCAATTTTTCAAGAAGATGAAAATCTTTTTTTCAATTATAAATATAAACCAATTCCCACAAAAATTATTGATTATTTGACTTTACCAAGTAGTAACTATTTTGTAGTATGGAACAAAATTATGTCTAATCCCACAATTTATTATGTTTTATTAGGGATATTTTTTATTTTAGGATTTATATATAAAAATTATTTTTATGTTTGGTTTTGTTTGACATTTCTCTTTTTGCATTCACTACTTTTGCTGATAGTACCTTTTTATGCGTATTTTTATATATATCCTTGTTATATAGCTTTGTATTGGATATTTATACTTTTTATTTTAGATATAATCAAATTAAAAAATAAATAAATTAATCTTTATATTTAAATAATCTAGTGTCGCATTCTGCCGCCAACTGTTTTTGATTTTGCTGTCTTTCGGGCAAGCCGCATACTACGCTCCGCTGCACATAAAAGTTCACAAGTTTCGCTACAGCTCAACTTGTTCATTTTGTAAGTCATCCTCGTCTACACTGCGGTGCTTCGCTTTGTACATAATATCCTATGTCCTCTGTGTGTTTGACATCTGACTTATTTTGATATACTATCTTTGCATGAACAATAAAGAAAGCAGATTAAGATTTTTTTGTTTAATTTTACTTTTTTTTGCAATGTATTTTTCCTTTGCTGCTGTTTCAAATCTTTTGAAATATGACATATTAACGTTGCATGATACTATCTTTTCTTATGGAAGAACTTTTCTTAATCCGGAACACGGAAGATTTATAGCAACTTACTTTAATAATTTAACAACAGAAGTAATTCCCGAATTATTAAATATTCATCCGAACGATTTTCAACAAATTGCAATAGTTCCATTTAAAGCTGTTTGTGTTATAGTTATGTGTCTTTTAATTACAAATGCGGCATTTATCTTTTCTAAACGAAAATTAAATTTGGCATTTGTTTGTCTATATTTATTAGTTTTTTTATTACTGTTTAACAACTTTTTCTTTTTTAATCATTATGGCTATTTTGATGTGGTTGAAAATACATCATTCTATGAATACCCTTTAAGTTTATTACTCTTTATGCCATTTTTTAGTATTATTGCCTATTATTTTGTGAATAAAATTTTCCCGCCGATAAAAGTTTATATAATTTTATATATATTGGCTTTTTTTCTCGGTATAAGCGTTGACCCCGTGAACGTGCCTTCTTCTCTTATATTACTTCTTTTAGGATTCCATTTAATTAAAGACAACAAAAAAAGAATTTTTGAGTATAAGAAAGAACTTATTCTTATTATTATACTATATATTATTTATTTCATTGCAATGGGTTTTTATTTTATCCGTCCGGTTCATCATTTTCCAAATTATTCAAACTATAAATTTTGTGATTATATACTTAACTTTTTTATTCCTTACACTAAAACTTATATAAATTTGTTTCTTTTTCATATATCAATGCCGTTGCTTCCTGTTTTTTTAATAATGATAATTTTACCGTTTATAAAAAATTATAATAAAAATAAACATCAATTTATAATCTATATTTTAATACATGCGGGAACATTTTTACTGTTTTACTTTATGCTCTTCTTATTGGGTTTTAATGGCGAAGAAAATACTTATTGGACTTATAATCCCAAATGGACAGATTTGTATAAAGCAACATGCTTGTTTTACCTACTGATGACAGTCGGATATTTAATTGACAGTAATGCAAAAATAAGTGAAAGTCATTCTGTTGTAATTAAAATTTTACTTATTTTTATAACGATTGCAATACTGCATAAACCATTGATTACCGATTATTGGCAAAATTTAAATAATTATTCCGATGACCTCAAAGAATTAAGAAAAACCTCTTATATATGTGAAAAATTAGCAATAAATCAAAACTCGGATAAAATCATACTACCTGAAGATATGAAAAGACGTGTGTTTCAGATATTATTCGACGATAATAATCAATGCGGTCTTCATGTGTATATAAGAAATATCCATCCTGAAATTATTAAAACAGGAATTGAATTCTCCGATAATGTTGATATGAGTATATTTTCTGATGAAGAATTGAATACACTCAGATTTCAAAATCTTCTTCAACACAGAATGTATAGGCATGAAAAAATAAAAACCGGCTGTTGGTAAATATTTTATAGAATATACAAAATAAAATTTTTAAGGCTCTATATTATGCAAAAATTGTATGAAAACTTAAAATCAAAAATAACTATTGCAAATTGGTTGTTTATTATACCTGCAATAATTCATTTTGCTGTAGTATTCATATTGCAGTATAAATTTATTG
>JAJQHF010000225.1 GCA_021199975.1 Candidatus Gastranaerophilales bacterium | reverse complement strand
CTACATTTTCTGGCACTCAACCGAATGAGTTACCTTCTTTCTATTGTTATTATACTATATATTTTTAATCCTGTCAATCCCCGCGCGGGGATTTTTTTGATTTGTTTCGCCGACAAATGTAAAATTTGACATTTTTCGGCAGGTGTGGTAAAATAAATATTAGGAAGGTAATTCATAAACGGTTTGAAAAGTTAAATCCTTTCGCAATCGGCGGTCGAGTGCCACACTACTTATTCACCAGTTTTGATGATAAGGAGGTGAGCGCTATATGAAAAAGATAATTATTTCGATAATTTTAATCATATTCATTTTGCTTGCCTTGTCTGAAAAGGCAATTTAAGCAAGCAAAAACCGCCATACGTGCTGAAGAAAGGGCGACACTGTTAAGACAGTAACCAACAATTTTTGAATAACAGCATAGTTTTAACCTATGCTGTTATTCATTTTTGTTTGTAATAATGACATCGGCAGTAAGCCAACAAAATCATAGTAAATATCAATTCGTTGTGTCTGTCTGACATTAATCTTTTCGGGCGAGTGGACTTCAACCCGTTTTACCAAATCATTTAAAATCTCCGGTGTTAATTCCTGTAAATCAAAATATTTATGTACTTTTGCGATAAACCGTTCAACATTGTTGCTTTCCTGTTCCTGCTGTTCAATTTCATCAGATAAAGTTTTGACCTTTTCTTTCAATTCCGCTTGTTCTTGCTCGTATTGTTCGGCAAGCATTTTAAATCGGCTTTCTGTTAAAACTCCGTTTGTTTTGTCCTCGTAAATTGAAGTAAATAATCGGTCTAATTCTTTTATACGGTTTTCCGACTTAGTTATGACTTTTTTCTTTGAGGCTAATTCTTTCTTGATAGTTGCTTTATGCTGTAATCCCATAATCTCTCTAAAGGTATCTTCATATAGTGCAATAAATTCAATTACAAGCTTTAAATGAGCTAATACGCCTTCTTCAAGAATAACTGCTCGGATATAGTGAGTATCGCAAACATCTATACCTTTTTTTCTTGAAGTTGAACAAACAAAATAATCTTGTCTTTTTTCAAAATTCTTTCCTGTACAGTAATATAGCTTTCCACCGCAATCAGCACAATAAGTAACACCCGAAAACATATTTGTTTTGCCTGTTCTTGTCGGTCTGCGTCTATTTTTCCTTAACTCCTGCACCTTTTCCCAAGTATCAACATCAATAATCGGTTCGTGTGTGCTTTCAAAAATCAACTGTTGCTCTTTTGGATTATTGATTTTCTTTTTTGACTTATAGGACTTTCTGTGAGTTTTAAAATTCACCGTATCGCCTATATATTCTCTTTTTTCTAAAACATCTGAAACAGTGTCAGGCGACCACTTATACGGATTATCAATTTCCTTTGAAATATTTATTGTTCCTGATTGTTTCCAATGCACAAATGGAATAACAATTTTTTCATCTTGAAGCTGTTTTGCAATTTGCGCCGGTCCATACCCCTCTAAGCAAAGATGAAAAATCTTTTTAACAACAGCTGCCGCGTCCTCATCAATAATCCATTGATTAGGATTGTCAGAACTTTTCATATATCCGTATGGCGGAATTGTTGTCAAATGTTTTCCGGATTCTCCTTTCGCTTTCATCACTGCCTTAATCTTCTTCGATGTGTCGCGCGCGTAAAATTCATTCATCAGATTTAGGAATGGTGTAAAATCGCTATCGGTCTGGCTCGCGCTGTCAATATTGTTATTGATAGCAATAAACCTTATATTCTTTTCCACAAACAGAACCTCCGTATAGAAACCAACCTTTAAATAATCACGTCCAAGTCTTGACATATCCTTTACAATAATTGTTCCGACTTGATTATCCTCAATCAAACTTAAAAGCTCGCTCCAGCTTGGACGGTTGAAGTTCGTACCTGAAAATCCATCATCAACGAAAAATCTTATGTTTGAAAAATTATTGTCCTTTGCGTACTTTTTTAAAATATTTTTTTGATTTACAATACTGTTACTGTCGCCCCTTACGGTTCCGTCGGAACCGTTGGATTCATCATCTCTGCTAAGGCGGCAGTATAAAGCTGTTATTTTTTCAGACTGTTTACTCATAATTCAAAACCTCTCTTTCTTTGAAACAGTCTGTCAAAACAGGATTGTATGTTGCTGTTGAACACAATAAGCATTTCCGCAAATAGTTGCCATAAATTCCAAATCTCTGCGTTAAAAATTCTCGGCATACGCAAGTTATGCCTGCGATTTTTACCTTGATATTTTAAATTTCTGCCGGCGTCTTTATTGAAAATGCTTAATGCGCTCAACAGTATTCTAACGCTCGTCATTCGTTTTGTCAGCCCCTTTTGTAAAATTTTCATCATTGCTCATTATCTTTAATATTTTCGTAGGTAATGTGCGTGAACCGTCATAAGTGCTTGTAAATATGTAATCGCAGTTTTCCGTTTCATAAGTTAATTCTATCTCGGGTATAAACTCACCCAAAGTGGTTTTGACTTTTATTGGTTTAGAATATTTTTTCCTTTGCATAAACTTGTCCTTTCTTTATATATTTTACTTAAAATACATTATATGATTTGACTTTTTAATATATGCTTGATTTTTTCTACAAAGTTAAAAAGAGGAATAAAAAAATATTTTATTGAATAGTGAGAAAATGGTAAAAACCAACATACTTTCTTTGAC
>JAJQHF010000238.1 GCA_021199975.1 Candidatus Gastranaerophilales bacterium | reverse complement strand
ATATTAAGTTTTTTTATATTCTAAAAGATGTAGAAAGCTTTATTCTTTGTTTAATAGTTGAATTTTGAGTATATTGGTTTGATGCGTTTATTTCAAACTCAAAATTGTTTTTGTTGTTTTTGGGTTTATATGTTAATGCTAATTCATCCTGCATTGTATCTTGCGTTACATTCCTGATTAATCTTGTTTTTAAATATAAAGAATCCGATATTTTAAATTCAGGAATTAAATAAAGACTTGTATCATAATCCGTTGAATTTGAATATTTGCTCTGCCCGACCTGAGCATTTAGTTTTAAACGCTTATATGAATATTCAATAAATCCTCCGCCTGTAGATTTATCATAATCTTGCGCTTCATTTGCAAAATATGCTCCTCCAACAACAATACTGCCCGTTTTAAAGGGAAGATTTATGGAATTTGAAGATAATACGGCGCCTCCTGAGGCTGCATGATTGTATGAAGAAGAAAAAGAGCCTACCGACAAATTAAGCGCATTTCCTTTGTATGAAATTACAGAACCTGTATTATATGTTGATTCATTCGCCCTTACAAAAAGGACGGAAGGACCGTTTGCGTCATATAAAGAAGTCTGCCCCATTGAAGCAGATAAAGAAGGTGATATTTTTGAACCTATTTTTGATGAATTAACAATACTTGGTATAGGCGCTAAATGCCTTGAATTGCTTAATATACTCTGTGAAAATGATTTTGATGTATCCCAAATCATATTTTCATTCTTTATTCCCTGCTCAATATTGTATTGAGTTTCGTTTACCCTTAATTTAAATATTCTTTCACTGTTTATTTCATTTATCGCACTATCCGAAATATCAGTCAAATTTAGTTCTACGGCATTCTCCTCATATCTTCTTACAACCTCGGACATAGCCTCTTCTTCAAAAGTGTCTTCTTCAACGTTGTCATTCTTGTTTTCTTCTTCAATATATTCATCATTTACTTCAAGAGTTTCAACATATCGCCCTAAATCCATAAAACTGTTTGACTTAACATTGAGCTTCTCATTATTTTTACAAAAAGCCGGCTGTATTATCAGTATTATTGTGAATATTCCCGCAAAAATTCTCTTCATATATTAATTTTGAAGTAAAAATTTTAATTTTTCAATCAACTTAATAAATAATATTTGTTATAAAATATATAATTAATCATTATTAATCTATAAATAATACACAAATCGTATATAATATGTTAAGAAACGTAAATACGAATTTAAAATAATTAAAACTGTTATATAGTAAGGATTTTAGGTGAATTTTAAAAAAAAATTTTAAAAAAAATAGTATATATTTTTAAATTAACTGGCAAAAAAATTTTATAGCAGGGTTTAATATATATTGCAATATGAACACGGAGATAAAAATGACTGAAATTAACAATAATATACCAAACTTTGGTCACAAAATAGAAAAGATTGAAAATAATAAACATATAGAAGAACAAAAATCGGTAAAACAAAACGAAGATTTTGATAAAACTGTAAATTATGTTCCCGATACCGGAGTATTAGGACGTTCTCAAGTTAAAACAACTAAAGGCATGGATATTTCAAAGAGCGTTGATGAAGCAGTTGCGCTTGCTGAAAATAATCCCGCTCTTTTAGGCTGTAGTGAAGGTGTGTTTGACAGCTTGTATAAAAGTTTTTTAGAAATGGGAATGGAACCTTCCGATGCTTATATGAATGCATTATTCGGAGAACAGGAGCTTTTAGAAATAGCAAAAGTTTCATAATGTCTAATCCTTTATCGCATTAAATTTTCTTCAAAAATAAGTAAGTATTGATTAGTTAATCTAATAGTGTTAATATTTTTTCATTATTCGTTTAAAGGAATTATATGGAAAAATTAAAACCCGTTGAAGCAAAAGACAGAATAATACTTGCTCTTGATGTTGAAACTGTTGAAGATGTTATAAAATATGTTGAGTTATTAAAAGATTATGTGGGTTTCTTTAAAGTTGGTCTTCCTTTGATAACTTCTTGTGGATTTGAAGCAATTGATATTATTAAAGAGCATGGCGGTAAAGTGTATTTTGATGGTAAATTTTTTGATATTCCCGATACAATTGCAAAAGCTTGTATAAATTTACTTAAAAGAAATATTGATTTTTTTAATATAAGCTCTGTCGGCGGTTCTAAAATGCTTGCAAATGCAGTTTCTTTATGCAGAAATTATGCAAAGAAAAATAATATTGAACCTCCCGTAATTCTTGCGGTTACTTTGCTTTCAAGCTTCGGACAAAAAACTTTAACAAATGAACTTGGTGTTGATATGAATATATCAAGCTATGTATTTAAACTTTCCCAAATAGCAAAAGATGCGGGATTGTCAGGTGTAGTAGCGCCCGATACGGATGCTTCAAAAATAAAAAAAGAACTGGGTGATGATTTTATTGTTGTATGCCCTGCTGTAAGACCTACATGGGCAATCGTAAATGATCAGATAAGAATTGTATCTCCTTCAGATGCAATAAAAGCCGGAGCGGATTATATTATTATTGGCAGACCAATTACACATTCTTCTGATCCTGTAAGTGCCGCTAAATTAATAATTAACGAAGTTGAAGATGCCGTAAAAAATAAAGAGGAAAATTTATGATTATAGGAGTTCCCAAAGAGATTAAAACAAAAGAAGATAGAGTTGCAATTACACCTTTAGGTGTAAAGGGGCTTGTTTCTAATCCTAAAAATAAGGTTTTAATCGAAAAATCAGCAGGTTTAGGCAGCGGCTTTACCGATGAAGAATACAAAAATGCAGGAGCTTTAATAATTAATAATGCAGAAGAGATATACTCAAACGCAGATATTATTATAAAAGTAAAAGAACCTCAGCCTTCGGAATATAAATTTTTAAAAAAAGAGCAAATTATATTTACATTTTTGCATTTAGCTGTGGAGAAAGCACTTACAAAAGAATTACTTGATAAAAAAGTTACAAGTATTGCGTATGAAACAATTCAAACTCAAGATGGAATACTTCCGCTTCTTATTCCTATGAGTGAAGTTGCAGGAAAGGTGTCTGTACAAATAGCGGCTAATCTGCTTTCTAACCGATATAATGGTTTAGGAATATTATTAGGCGGTATTGCTGGAGTTCCTGCGGGAAAAGTATTAATTATAGGGGCAGGACATGTCGGAATTAATGCTGCAAAAATTGCAGCAGGCATGGGCGCAAATGTAAGTATTGCAGATATAGATACAAATAAATTAAGAACTGCTGATGCCATGTTTGGGTCTAAAATAAAAACTTATCTTTCAGATGAAACAATTTTAAAAGAATTGACAAAAGAAACAGATGTTATAATAGGAGCTGTACTAATCCCGGGAAGTAAGGCGCCATGTATTATTACGGAAGAAATGGTTAAAAACATGAAAAAAGGTTCGGTTATAGTTGATGTTTCAATTGACCAAGGCGGTATAACAGAAACTATGGACAGAATTACAACGCATGAAAATCCCTGCTATGAAAAATACGGAGTAATTCATTACAGCGTTCCCAATATTCCCGGGTGTGTTCCTAGAACTTCTACACTTGCGCTGACAAATGAAACGATAAAATATATCAAAAATATAGTTAATAAAGGCTTAATAGAGGCAATAAAATCTGATTTTTCTCTAGCAAAAGGAATTAACACCTATAAAGGCTGCCTTACCAACAAAGGTGTTGCAGAGGCTCTAAAAATGGAATATACTGAACTCCCAAGCCTTATTGGTTTTTAGGAATTAAATCACAGCACATTTGACAGCCTGTAAAGATTTTTGAATAATATAAGTTTTTTCTAAAGCACTTAAATTTTGGAGTGTTTATAACTTCTTTCAAAGTCATCTCTCTTAAACTTCCTACTTTATAAGAAAGACAAGGATATACATCACCTTCAGGAGTTATATATATACTTGTCATAGGAATTTGACAGGGATTATATAACTCTGTGATTTTTTTACCTTGGGAATTAAAAACCCTTTTTATTTTCTCGCTGTCACCGATTGAATTAAATCTAGGCGCATATCTTAAAGTTGTTTTTGATTTTTTTGCAATAGATTCAAGTTCTTTGTATATTTCAATAAAATGTTCCAAATCAAAATATAATTCAACAGGATATTCTTCTTTATAAAATATTTCGGAAAAATCATTCCAAAGTTTTGAATTTTGCCTTAATGGCTGTTTCCTGAGGAAAGTTAAAGAAAAGAATTGTGCATTCATGCTGATTGCCTTTTTATACAATTTAGGCAAATCATCAAGGTTGCTTTCAAATACACAAGTTTTGATATCAAGCATGGGGAAAGTTTTTTTGTGTCTTTTCTCATTAAAAAGTTCAATATTATTTATAACCTTATTCCATAAACCGTCATAATTTCTGTTTATATCATGATTTTTTTCATATCCGTCCAAAGAAACGGATAATAAAAATAATTTGTTTTTTATTAAAGATTCAATTAGTTCTTCATTAAGAGCCAAACCGTTAGTTATTAATGAACCTTTCCTAAATTTTTTACTGCATTTCTCATAAATTTTAATGAAATCTTTTTTTAATATTACCTCACCTGCACACAACGTAATAAAAGAAAACCGGGGAAGCTGATTTATAACAGAAAACCACTCTTGTGTCGTAAGTTCATTTTTATGTCTGTCTGCGGTTATATAACAAAAAGGACATCTTAAATTGCAGTTATATGTAAGTTCAAGCAAATATCTCATAGGAATTTTTGCTTCGCCTGTTTTAGGGTTAAAAGCATAAAAAGCATATAATTTTCTTGCAAAATCAAATAAAAAGCTGCCGTCTATTATCATAATTCCTCTGTTAATAATATAACAAAAAAATGTTAATAAAGTTTAATAATTTTTAAAGGAAAAGGCAATTTTTTTTAATGAATATACTTTATATATACATAGACAGGGGAATAAAAAATTTATAGGGGAATGATTTAATATGCCGATTGGAGCCAGGGACAAAATTGACAGAGAGCTTGTCAAAAAGTACGCAAAGTTAAAGATGGATAATCCTGATACAACAAAACTGGTGGATTCACAAAAAATGCTTTCAGCGATGAATGATTATGCCGCAATGCAGCGGAGCATGATTGATATGAATATGAAACTCAAAGATATGTGTTCAAATGTCACATCTAAATCAGCGGTTTATTTAAAACTTAATTTTAATCTGCCTCGAGCACGAAAGCAGTAAATTGTAAACAAGCTGAAATGAAAAAAGTTTTATTTAATAAAATAACTGATTTTATTTTACAATATTGTATATGAGTCAGTTATTTTATTGTGAAAAAGTATGAAAAAAATTATATTAGCTTCCGCTTCGCCGAGAAGGCAAAGTTTGTTATTAGAGGCAGGATTACAATTTGAGGTTATCTCTCCTGATTTTGATGAAAGTATGATAAATAAATCCTTCAGCTATGAAAAAATTGAATTACTTGCTGCAAATAAAGGATTATCCGTTCTTAAAAAAATCAGCGAACATGCTGTTATAATTAGTGCGGACACAGTTGTCATATATGATAATTTTGTTTTGGGCAAGCCAAAAAATTATGAGGAAGCATTTTACATGCTTTCTTTATTGAACGGAAAAACACATAAAGTAGTCACTTCCGTTTGTGTTTTGGATAATGAAAAAAATGAAAAAATCATTAAATCAGAAACAAGCGAAGTTACATTTAATTTATTAACTGATGAGGACATAAATAATTATATTTATACCTATAAACCGTACGATAAAGCAGGTTCATACGGAATTCAGGAATTAGATGAGAAATTTATAAAAGAAATAAAAGGAGATTATAATAATATAGTAGGACTTCCCGTAAAAACTTTAATGAATATGCTTAATGAAATCTAATCTAGTGTCGCATTCTGCCGCCGGCTCCTCGCCGCCGTCAAAATGCTCACCTTTTCAAGTTGTCACTCAAAAAAATTCACTCACACCTTCGGCTTATCGTGAATTTTTTCTCAGACAATAAAAAATATGTAACTTTAGTGTAAAATAAAAATAGCGGAGTTAAGAAGGAGAAAAACATGACTAATCTGCAGCTTGTAAAAGAAAGCATAAGAAGTATTAATAATTTTCCTGTTGAGGGTATTATATTCAGAGATATTACAACTGCGATAAAAAACAAAGAAGCTTTAAGAGAAATGATTAATTTCTTAACAGAAAAGTTTATTAATAAAGGTATAGATTATGTTGCTGTGGTTGAATCAAGAGGATTTGTTTTTGGTTCTGCATTGGCTTATAACATAAATGCAGGGTGTATATTAATAAGAAAACCGGGAAAACTTCCTGCGGCAACAATAAGTGAAGAATATTCTCTTGAATACGGGAAAGATAAACTTGAAATTCATAAAGATGCAATAGAAGAAGGAAAAAGCGTAATTGTTATAGATGATTTATTAGCAACGGGCGGAACTGTATCTGCGGCTTGTAAACTGCTAAAAAAAGCGGGTGCAAATGTCAAAGCGGCTGCTTTTATTATTGAATTGACGGATTTAGAAGGAAGAAAAAATCTTCCGCAGGATATAGAAGTTGTTTCAATGATTTCTTATTAATTGGTAAGCATTTTGACAGCGGCGGAGAACCGGCGGAAGAATGCGACACCAGATTAAATACCGGTAAAAATTAATGGGTGATGAAGATAAACAATTTGAAGCGAGCCAGCAAAAGCTTCAAAAAGCAAGAAAAGAAGGTCAAGTTGTAAAGTCAAAAGATTTTTCAACAGCTTTGGCTTTGCTTGTAATGTTTACGGTTATTTTAAAATTATCTCCTTTTATTTGGGATCAAATATCAATTCTTTTTGTATATCTGTATGATAAAATACCTGAAAAACATTTGGAGGATATAGGTTACGTTCATCTTGCCGCAGCTGTTTTTATACCTGCAATGCTGATTATAGGACCAATCCTTATTACAGCTGCATTTATTGCAATTTTAGGTGATTTTATACAGGTTGGACCTTTGGTAACAACAAAGCCTTTAGAACCCAAATTGGATAAACTTAACCCGTCTAAATATTTTAAAAATTTAATGTCGCCCAAAACAGCATTTGAACTTGTTAAAAATATTGTAAAAGTTGCTCTGTTGGGGATAATCGGCTGGATAGTCTATAAATCTCATTTTGAAGCAATACTTGCACTTGTGAGTATAGAAAACAGTTTTGCAATACTTAATGAGTTTGGCTCTTTGATAATAGATTTTGTTATGAAAGCCGGAATGGCATTTTTGATAATAGCGGCGGCTGATTACGGTATGGTTCGCTGGAAATTTATGCAGGATCAAAAAATGTCATTTAAGGAAGTAAAAGATGAATATAAAAACTCCGAAGGCGATCCTCATGTTAAAGCGGCATTAAGACAGAGAAGACAGCAAATGATGCGTAAAAAGATGATGGATTCTGTACCGGATGCAGATTTTGTTGTGTCAAATCCTACACATATTGCCTGTGCTTTAAAATATGATGTAAAAGAAATGGAGTCCCCTAAATTATTAGCAAAAGGAACGGAATTAATTGCAAAAGAAATTATCAAAATAGCTCAGGAACATTCAATTCCCGTAATTGAAAACCCTCCCGTTGCAAGGGCTTTATTTCGTATGGTGGAAATAAATTCTTCTATTCCTCCCGAATTATATAAGGCTGTCGCAGAAATATTGATTTTTGTTTATAATTTGAAAAATACTCAAAAAAGTAGTAATATATAAAAGAGAGTAATAGTTTAAAAAAAATGCACGCAAAAATAAAAGATTACATTGAAATAATCGAGAAGGTAGCAAAAGTAGAACACAAGCGTATTCCGTCGCATATGGTTGATTATGATGAGCTTGTAAGTATTGGTATTATTGCAATTCAGGTTATGATAAAGGATAAAACAGAAGAGGAACTTGCAAGGTATAATAATGCATATATTGCTACGGCTGTAAGATGGGCTATCAGAAATGAACTAAGAAACAGGTATAAGTGGTATTCTCTCAAACACTCAAATGTAGATTCTCAGGATGAGGACTCAGGAGAAGAAGGAACCGATGCGGGCACAGGTATTACCCCCGGTAAGGTAAGAGAAGCAATCTATGAAACGATTTTATCCATAGATAGTTTGGCGGCGGCAGCTTCCGATAATGATTCTCCTTTTGATTTTATAAAAGATCCTTCTGCTCTTCCCGATGAAAAAGCTGAAATATCTGAGTTGGGACGGGTTATTCGTGAAGCTATTGCCAAGTTGCCCCAAAAAGAAAGAACAATTATTGAATACAGATTTTATCGTAATATGCAGGTTAAGGAAATTGCACAGCAAATCGGTTTATCTTCCTCAAGAATTACAAGAATTATTCAATCTTCATTAAATACAGTTAAGGAATATTTAAATAAAAGAGATCATTACGATTATTGATTATTAATTTAATTAAACCTCAAACAATGAAAATAATTTATCTCTTATTATTTCTGAATTAATTTCATTTTCTGTTTCATTTAATTCTAAAGCTTTTTGGTAGTATTTAGCGGCTTCAATATTTTTTCCGCTTTCCTGAAGAACTCTTCCTAAATTAAAATAAGCCATAACATAATTTGGCTTTAATGATACAGCTGTTTCAAAAAGCTTTTTGGCTTCTTTTAAATTTCTGATTCCATCAAGATAAATAACTCCAAGATTATTATAAGCACAATAATAATCAGGATTAATATTAATAGCTTTATGGTATGCTATTATTGCTTCTTCTATGTAATCTTTTTGCCATAAAACCATTGCACATTTATTGTAAGAAACAGCATTTTTAGGATTAAGCTTAATTGCTTCACAGTAGGACTTAATAGCGCTGTCTAAGTCCTCACTTTCAGAATATATATCACCAAGTTCAATAAAAACTTCATCATTTGTTTCATCTAGTATAATGGCTGTTTTTAGTAAGTCTAAAGCAGTGTCGGTGTCGTCAAAAACATTGTGGTAAAGTGAAGCTAATGCCTGACATGCTATAGCAGTCCATTCTGCATCTGGATTTTTATCTATTGCAAACTTATAGTGTTCACAGGCTTCTTCATATTGTTCCGCTTTTACAAGCGCATAAGCCAAAGCATTATGATAAAAAGGATTATCCGCTTCCTTTTCCAATGCTAATTTGAAAGCATTAATTGCATTAATAAAATCTTCTTTCTTTAAGTATAAATGACCGAGTTCATAATAAATGCCCGTATTATTTTCTTCCAATTCAAGCAATTTTGTATAGCAGTCTATTGCGGTGTTAATATCGTTTTCAAAATAAATTTGTGTAATTGTTGCAACTTTTAAAAGCAGTTCTTTGTCATAAGGATTATTTTCAAGCGCATTCAGATATGAAATTCTTGCCGTTTCAATTTCTTCTGTTTTTACATTTATATCACCTATTTTGCGGTAATAAATTTCATTTCTTCCTGTTTCTTTTGCGGCATAATCATAGGCTTTAACTGCCATTGAGTAATTTTTTGTTTTTTCTAAAATATTTCCTAAAATATTATAAAACATTAACGAAAAGTTTTTAGATAGATTTTTATATAACATCTTAACCGAAGAATAATCAATCGGTAGGCTTAAACTACCTGACAGCATATAATATAATGATTGAGAAAAATCTTTTGCATTTATGTTTGTATCATGCATTTTTTCTAAATATAAAGAAGCCAAAGAGAGTCTTGAACGTGCTGATTTAATCGGATTTAATTTTATAGCTTTTTTAAATTCTTTTTCGGCTTCATCATAATTTTTTGCCATTTCGAGGAAATAAGCTGTATAAATACGAGCATTCGGATTGGAAGGAGAAATATTAATTGCCGATTTACATTGTTCAATTGCGGCTGAGAGGTTAATTTCTCCTTTATCCCATAATAAGGCTGCAAGTCTGTAGTAGGCTTCCGCAATATTGGGGTTAAATTTTATTGCATCAATATAATTATCCACAGCATTATCTAAGTCTGATTTTCTTCCTTTTATAAGATATTGTTCATGGTATTTGCGTGCAAATTCCATATATTCTTGGGCTGCAGAACTAAAATCAAATTCTTCTTTTTGTTCAGAAATATTTTTTGTTTTTTCTTCAAACATTAATAATTATTCCTCTAATATATATAATCTGACAAATTTAAGAAAAAATAAACATTTTTCACTTAAAATACTGCATTCGGAGTAGTTTATGTCTGTTATATTCATTTACAAAAACAGATTAAAAAGACAATTTTTATTTTGTTTTAGTTTTTATTATGATAGAAGGAAAAGGAGTTTGTATGGAATCAGTAAGTTTTAAAGGCGGAAATTATAATAACACTGTATATAACGGTGAACAAAAGACAGCTAATAATAATGTAAATGTATCTAAAAAACATTCAAAAGATTCATTTGATAAAAAATATAAACAGAAAAACAGTAAAGTTCCAGGTGCTGTAGGAACGATATTGTTAATGGGCATAAGTGCTTTTGCTGCTTATAAAAATAAAAGTAAAATCAGTCAGTTTTCATCCCAATTAAAAGAAAAATCAGGTGATGCACTAAGTTCATTAAGAAATAAATTTCCGAATTTGTCAGATGCAGCATCTTCAATGGGGAAAGCTTGCGATAAACCGTGGTCAGGAATAAAAAATGCTGCCGGTAAAGCTTCATCTACAGCAAGTGATATTATAAATGGTATAAAAGACAAAGCGGCAAATTTTCACTTTAAAAAAGTATAATTAGAAATGGTACAGAATTTTGACATAAGTAAGAACAATGTATTTGACTCGTTTCCTTTATATGATGTGAAACAGTTTTCTTCTGTGTTAAATGATAAAACAAATATTAACTTGGAAACAGATAAATATGAAATTTCAGGTAAAAAATCAAGTAAAAAAAAGAAGATTTTATTTGGTTCTACAATTGCATCATCAATAATAACAGCAGGAGTTATAGGTTTAGTTGCCGCAAAAGGGGTTCATGGAAGTTATTTTTCAAAATTGAATGAAAGATTGACTTATGAACTTCAAAATACAAATTTAGATACAACAAAAGATTTAGCTAATAAAATAGTTTATTATTCAAAAAAAGCAACAAAAACGCTCTTAGATAAACTAAATTCTTTATCTAATTTTACGGCAATTAAAGACGGGTTATGCGACAAAATATTTAAAACTAATAAGGTTACATCAAAATTTGCGGACGGCAGCAAAAAAGGTTTTAAAAAAGTTGTAAATTCAACATTGAGCCAAAAATATGATAAGGTCGAAATCAAAGTAAATGATTTAACTTCACTTTTAAAACAATATAATATAAAAAATCTGTCAAGTCTTAGTGAAACTCAAAAAGCAGCCAATGTTACAATAAAAGGAACTACAAAAACATTAGGAGAATGGCTTGAAACGTTATCTTCTCAAACAAACAAACTAGAAGCCTCATATCAGGAAGGATTTAGTTTGGGGGCAAGAAAACTTCGTGATAAGAAAAGAAGCAGCCTGCTTTCGGATGTATCAAAAAAAGTACATGAAAGATTTTTTACAAATAAAGGATTGTTCAAACCTAAAAATTATAAAACGTACGTAACTCAAGATGTGTCAAGTGCGGCTAATAAAGAAATTAAAGATGATATTTTGCGTGCAAAAAAACAGGTTACAAATAATATTTCCGGCATTCATGATAATGTGAAGGCTGAATTAAGTCATTTTTCCGATACTGTTAAACCAGCGGATAAAGAAACTAGAAATTCTATACAGTTGTTAAAACAATACTTAGAAAAATTTAAATCCTGCTCGGGCGAGAAAGAGGCAGAAGCTAGAAAACAAATTTCAACTGAAATTTCAACAATAATTGACTGTTGTTCAGATTCAATTAAAACCGGCGGTATATATACGGAAGCCGAACAAGCTGACTTGTTAAAACAATTAGGACAAATAAAGCAATCTGTTTTATCGGCAAATACTAAGTCTAAAGGTGCATTAGAAGAGATTATGACAATTCTGAAGGGTCTAAACTCTCAAAATATTGATTCTACAGGTAAAAAAATAATTTCAGACAGTGAATTTAAAGAGTTTTCAAAACTTTCTTCAAAAATAAGAAAAGGGCTGGATAAAGCGACTGCCTCCGAAGCAGGAGAATATTTCTTAAAACAAGCTGAACTTGAAGTAGGTTCTGCCCCTACGGATATTTTATCTTTAGTTTTCCCAATTGGAGCAGGGGCTTATGCAGTTTCAAAAGGTGATAATAAAGATGAAAAAGTTTCAGCGGTATTAACAACTTGTTTGCCTTTAGTCGGAACCTTTGCAACTTTTACATACGGCACCGTTAAAATGTTAACAGGTGCAAAGAACTTAATGTTCTCTCTTGCAACAGGTTTTGTTTTAAAACAATTCGGCAATTATTGCAATAATTTATATAAAAAATATAAGGAAACAGGTTCGGTTGCGGAAGTAGCAAAAGGTGAATATAATGAATTATGGAAAGATATATCTTTTGAGGACAAAGATGTATCTAAAAAAACAAAAAGTAATAAAAAATAATCACTCATTTAATCGAGCAAAATTATATTTATTGATATAAAATAAAAGAATGAAAAAGATAATTTCAATACTTTTATTAATGTTAATTTTTAATATGAATTCTTATGCAGTGGATTTCGATTCTTCAATAGATGCAAGTATAAGAAAAGATTTTAATGTAGAAGAAAATGATTTACCGCCTCTTCCTTCAAGTGTACCTTCTTCAGTAAGCGAGGATAAAATAACATCACCTTCTTCTTATAACCCGACTGGGAAAACATACACATTAAAACATGGTACTCAAATTAATTTAAGTTCTCAAAGCAGTATTTCAGATTGGCAGAAAAAAGGACATCAAATTTCTTTTGCCGCTAAACAAGGATTTACAAGTAAAGAAGGAGCTATAATTCCTGCCGGTACAATATTTAAAGGAACAATAACAGACTCTCACAGACCACAATTAACAGGTAACGGCGGACTTATAGAATTAAAAATCGATGAAATTTATTATAACGGAATAATGTCTAAAATAGATACAAAAGTTAGTCTTGCAAATTCTAAAAAGGTATTTTTAGGTAATATAAAAGGAACCCGCTCATATTGGAAAAATTTCTCAAAGGCTATGACCCCCGGGAGAAAAGTTTTTTCGGCGACACAAACCTGTGCGGCAGTTATGGCGCCTATTCCCATTGTAAATATATTTTCGGTTATTCCCTTACTCGGCGGGGCTGTTGTGTATACGGTTAATTTTGTTACAGCACCTGTAATTGCAATATTTACCAAAGGCGGTTCTATATCATTGCCCGCCGGAACGGTTTTCCAAATAAAAATAACAAAAGATACAACAATAAAAGGCTAAAAAAATATTGATAAACCTCTTTTTTTATAATATTCTTATAATAATTTGAAAGGAAAAATTATGTTAAGAGCCGGAATTGTAGGACTGCCTAATGTAGGGAAATCAACATTGTTTAATGCACTAACCTCCTCAAATAATGCACAGAGCGCAAATTTCCCGTTTTGTACTATTGAGCCGAATATAGGAGTTGTTAATGTTCCGGATGAAAGGCTTTGGATTTTAAAAGATTTAGTTAAAACAAATAACGTAATACCTACAGCAATTGAATTTGTTGATATAGCGGGATTAGTCAAAGGCGCAAGCAAAGGAGAAGGACTTGGCAATCAATTTTTGCATAATATAAGGGAAGTTGATGCTATTATTCAAGTGGTAAGATGTTTTGACGATGATAATACAATCCATGTATCAGGTAAAATAAACCCGATTGACGATATTGAAACAATTAATACCGAACTTGCGCTTGCAGATATGGCTTCTGTTGAAAAAAGACTTGAAAGATTATCAAAACAAGTAAAAACAGGTGACAAACAAGCAATATTAGAACAAAAAGTTTTCTCTAAATTAAATGAATTATTGCAAGAAGCAACATTTATAAATATTGAAAAATATTTTGAAGATGATGAACTTGAAGTTGCAAGAAATTCTCAGTTAATGTGTATAAAACCCGTAATATATGCTGCTAACGTCAGTGAAACGGATTTGGCGTCCGGAAACGCTTATGTAGATAAAGTAAAAGAATATGCTTCCAAACATGGTGCTGATGTAGTAGTTATATCTGCTAAAATTGAAGCGGAGCTGGTTGAATTATCAAAAGATGAAGCAGCCGCATATTTATCAGACCTTGGAGTAACAAGTTCGGGTATTGAAAGAATGGTTCAATCTGTCTATAAATTGCTTGATTTAACTACTTTTATTACGGCGGGAGAAAAAGAAGTAAGAGCCTGGACGGTAAAATCAGGTTCAAAAGCGCCTAAGGCAGCAGGTGTGATACATACAGATTTTGAAAAAGGTTTTATAAGAGCAGAGGTTACAAGTTATAAAGATTTTGTGGAATCAGGCTCTTATGCTGCCGCAAGAGATAAAGGACTTACAAGGCTTGAAGGCAAAGATTACGTAATTCAAGACGGTGATTTAGTTCATTTTAGATTTAATGTCTGATTAATAAATTTTTAAAATCAGATAAAAATAAAGTACAAATTAAAAAGAAGCTGCAAATAATTAATTAAGAGTCCTGTGTTTTTTAGCTACGCAAAAACAATGGACTCTTAATTAAT
>JAJQHF010000130.1 GCA_021199975.1 Candidatus Gastranaerophilales bacterium | reverse complement strand
CCATTGGATGACTATATAAAAGAAAATACAATGGCAATGAAACAAAAAAATAAAAAATTTGCTTGTAAAACTATTGCAATTACAACATTAGTTGGCTTGTCAATAAGTTCTATATTGTTATGGAAAAATAATAATAAAAACAAAAAAGAGTCATAATAAAATGCAAATCCATTCTATAAATTTTCATAATTTAGAAACTACTTCTCCTCTAAAAAACTCCAATAAGAGAAATAATTTTAATTTAACTTTTGGACAAAATTCTGACGATGTAAATATACACAACAGTAAAGAATATGAATATGCAAAAGAACATCTCGGAGAAGAAGATTGGGAAGAAAAATATTTCAAAAAAAGATATGAACAAATTTATCCCTCAAAAGAGTATAATGAAGATGAAGGTCTTACTTTTGATATTTTTATAAACTTTGCATTATTGTTTATTCCGGCAATAATAGATGAATGTGTAATTGATAAAATAAAAGAAGCACAAGTTAAAAAAACTATTGCTCCTGAAATAAGAAGAATTAGAGATTTTATGTTTGAAATGAATAATAAAAAAATTTCTGATTTGCTTACAGATGAAAAACAACTAAATACAAAATTAAGTAAAGAAAAAAACAGAGAATACGCAATTAAAACTCTTTTTGAAAAATTTATAAATCCTTTAAATGAAAATGCAAAGAATGTTCCAACTGCAATTATGATTGAAAGTTCAGATGAACAAGAGCGAAAAGATATTGTTACATGGACTAAAGAACAAGTAGTACAGAACTCTACTGAGTTTATTTTACCAAAAAATGAAGATGATGCACTCTATCGCATAATGACAGAAATTGAATATGCACAAGATTATTATGATAAAACAGGAAAAAGAACAGTATTGTTCATTGATAACTTTGCGAATATTTTGACTTCATCACAAGTATCTGGCGAAACAATTGCAGAAATGAAATCTTTATTAAGTGATATTTCAGAAGAAAAAGCCCCTGTTAGTATAGTATTTGATATTGATGATTCATCCGTATTGGATTCTGCTTTTACCGGTAATAAATCAAGGATTCCGTTAAGTATAAATCTGAATAATAAATAAGGATTATTCTTTGGGATTTTCTTTATTTACTTTTTTCTCAGTTATTGTTTCTTTAATTGCTTTATATATAGTTACCCCCGTACATAGGGCAGAAAAAGCAATAATTAACGGAAAAGATTTATTAAAAAATTTATTAAATTTAGGATTGCTTTTTTTAGGAATTTGCATATCTTCTTTTGCGGCAAGAGAAAGTGCTGCACCATCTATTAATGTTAATGCAATGATATTTTTTAGCTCATCTCTTGCAGATGTGCCGACAGGATTTAGCTTTGTATCTTTTCTTTCTGTTCCTTTAAAAGAATATGCTTTATTTACATTCATTGAAACTTTCATTTTATTTATCCCTTTAAACTTTCTTTTTCAGATTTGAATTTTGCTAATTTTTCTTCAGTTATTTCAGGTACTAAAGTATCTATTAATTTTAGCATAATTTTTTGTTTTCTAGTAGTATCATCATTTTTTATGGATGAACACAATTTTTTAATTTGAGAGTTACTATAAGCACGATTTCCTGCTTTTTTCTCTAATTTATTAGCTATTTCTTCAAGTTCATGCACTTCTATATCGGGGGCATAAAATCTTAAAACAGCTAAAATATTTTCTTTGTCAGCAGGATTAATTGGAATATTTAGAGTTTCTTTCAACAAATTCTCATCTATATCAAGCGGATTATTTGTTGTTAAGAATAAAGTAATATTATGATTTGGAGCCTCTTGAATAAATTCTTTAAATAATTTTGCTGCTTCCGGGTCAGAACCATAATCATCAAACTCGTCAATTTTGATTACTGTATGTAGGTTTGAATCTTCTGCATCTTTTTTCAATTCTTCTAGCCTTTTTGCTAATTCTTCAACTGTATCGGCATCTTTAAATGGTAAGAATTTGCATTTTGCTTGTTCGGCTATCGCTCTTGTTAATGCAGTTTTACCAACTCCGGTAGGTCCATATAACAATATTGCACCCGGAGCTTTTGCCTCAATGTCAGAACCAGCCAAACTTACTGGCAATATAAATTTTTGAGTAAATATTTCTTTTTCTTTTTCATAACCTGCAATTCTTTCATATCCGAAGCCTTTTTGACTCTTAAAATACTTTTGTTGTTCCAATAATGTCTTCGTTAATTCTTCGATAGCTGCATCAATTTCTTTTTGTTCTTCGGCAGATAATTTTTTAGTATTGTTTTGATTTTGCATTTCTTTTATTAAATCACTTTTTACTTTGTCTAAATCTTTTATTTGCGTATTTCTATTTCTTGTTATCCACTTTATTTCAATTTCTCTTATAAACTCTCTACATAGTCTCGATAAGTTATAAATAAAATTTTTATTTTTAAATTGATTAGTAAATGCATCGGTACTCAAAGTATCCAAGTTGATTTGTTCAAAAAATTCATATTCAGCATTTTTAAATGTCCTAAATACTTCCGGATATTTTTCCAAATCTTCTTGTAATGCTTTTATAGTATCTGTTGTTTCTTTTGTAATTTGCCCTTCAACTGCAAAATCACATACGTCGTATACAATTGTTTGAATTAATGCTTGTTTAAATAATAAATGTGCATATTTTTTTAATTTATCCGGGTCTTTTTCTTTTGTTGTAAGTAGCGTTAATA
>JAJQHF010000185.1 GCA_021199975.1 Candidatus Gastranaerophilales bacterium | reverse complement strand
TTAATTATCTTACCATTTGGCTCATAACTTCTTCAGCGAAGTTATCTTGTCTTTTTTCAAGACCTTCACCCAATGTCCAGCGGATAAAAGATTTTATTTCTAATTTGCCGTTTAATAAAGCTTCAACTGTTACATCGGGGTTTTTAACAAACGGCTGTTCCAATAAACATTTTTGAGCCATAAGTTTGTTAACTCTGCCTTCAACTATTTTAGCTCTGATATTTTCAGGTTTTTTAGCTAAATCTTCTTTACCCATTTCAATTCTTGTTTCTTCATCAATAACTTCTTGTGGAATTTCGTTTCTTGAAATAAATTCGGGAGCGGAAGAAGCAATATGTAAAGAAATATCTTTTAATAAAGTTTCATCTTGTTTTGAAGCGGAAATAAGTACACCGATTTTACCGTTATGAACATAAGAAGCCAAATTGCCTTCTAATATGGCAAATCTTCTTATGCTGATTTTTTCGCCGATTGTAGCAATTTTATCTTTAACGGCATCTTCTATTTTCATATTGCAGCAAGAGCAGACAGAAGAGTTTAATGCATCCATATCGGCAGGTTTTGTTAAAGCGATATGTTTTGCAAGTCCGTTAACGAATGTTTTAAAGTCCTCATTTTTTGCAACAAAATCGGTTTCGCAATTTACTTCGACAATAGAGCCTGTAGAGTTTTCAATGTAAGCGGCAACTAAACCTTCTGCAGCAATTCTGTTTTGTTTTTTCTCAGCGGAAGCAATACCTTTTTGTCTTAAAAATTCCATTGCTTTTTCCATATCGCCGTCAGATTGTTCAAGAGCTTTTTTTGAATCCATGAAACCTGCGCCTGTTTTTTCTCTAAGGTCTTTAACCATTGCAGCTGTTATTACCATATTTATATATCCTTTCAAATTTATTCTTCGACTGAAGCTGTTACTTCATCTGTTACCTGATTTTCAGATGATTCTGTTTCTTCGGTAACGGTTTCTTCGCTAACTCCGGCATCTTCCGCTTTTATTGACTGTATTTTAGTCATTTGATTAGCTTTATTTTCTCTTAATTGCTTGCCTTCCAAAACTGCATCAGCTAATTTTGAGCAAACTAATTTTATAGATCTGATAGCATCATCATTTCCCGGAATAATGTAGTCAATGCCGTCCGGATTAGCATTTGTATCTGCAAGGCAGATAACGGGAATATTTAATTTATTTGCTTCCGCAATTGCAATTGCTTCTTTTTGCTGGTCGATAATAATTAATAAGTCGGGCATTCCTCTCATTTCTTTAATACCGCCTAATGTTTTTGTTAATTTTGAAAGTTTTCTCATCATTTGAGAAATTTCTTTTTTCGGCAATTTTTCCATTTGACCTGAATTTGAGAAATCTTCTATTTCTCTTAATTTGTTAACTCTTCCTCTGATAGTTTCAAAGTTTGTAAGCATACCGCCTAACCATCTTCTGTTAACGAAGTATGCACCTGCTCTGGTTGCTTCTTCCGCAACAACGTCAACTGCCTGTTTTTTTGTTCCTACAAAAACAACATTTTTTCCTTTAGCGGCTGTATCTCTGACTATATTGTATGCTTCATCAAGTTTGTCAGATGTTGTTCTTAAATCTAATACATAAATTCCGTTTCTTGCTCCGTAAATATACGGTTTCATTTTTGGGTTCCATTTTTGTGTTTGGTGTCCGAAATGTACACCTGCATCCAGTAATTCAATCATTGATGCTACCGGCATTGTTTTTTCTCCTTTTTTTCTTGTAACCTGTGAATTGTTTTCCCATCTTTAAAAAGACTAAGCCGTTATCACTTTTTAGTAATCTGACCTATCGGATTTACAACTCACTAATATCGTAATACAAACATTCCAAAAGTAAAATTCAGCTTAAATCTTATAGTTTTAATGTTAAGTTTTGTTAAATTTGGTTGTTTTATTGGCAATTTAAAATATTTAGGTGTTTATTATTAATCACAAGTTAGTAAAGGTAAAAAGAAAGGTAGAAAAATATGTCAATGTCAGTAGGACCAATAGAAGATTTTTCAGTAGCAAGAAGTGATAAAACTCAAAAAAGCGAAAAAGTTACAAATCCCTCAGGACAAGGTTTAACGCTTCATTCGCTTGATGAAGGTGATGTATTTGAAAGACTCGTCGGAAAAGAGGGCGAAGAAGATACAGTTTCATATTCTCCTTCTTTTTTAGAAAGTATAATCAAAGGTATGGAACGAGAACGTGAAATGCAAACTAATATGATGAAATCGTATCCAGGATTTGTAACTTATACAGGTACCGATCCTTATCTTGCAGATGTTCAAAAAGGAATTGACGCAGTTGAAGAATCTTCAAAAGATGCAGATTTCATTGTAAATGACGGAAAATACTGTAATAAAGAATGGGGTAAAAAGAATGATGACGGTACTTATACCATCTATGCTCAAGAAGTAAAAGGCGGCTCTCAACCCTATGAAGTAGAAACAGTTACCGAAGAAGAAGCTAAAGCAAAAGGTTATATTTCATAATTAGTAAAAAGAAATAATCATTATTTTAAAACGGAATACTTAAATGTTTGTATTCCGTTTTAATTTGTTAAACTTTACATAAATTAAAGTTTAATATTAAATTTTTGAGTTTGAATTATAATTTAGAAAATATTTATGGTTAGGGGAAGGGTAAATGATGAAAAAATTTATAAAAGTTTTAGGTATAACGTTTGTTTCGATTCTTATAATTG
>JAJQHF010000233.1 GCA_021199975.1 Candidatus Gastranaerophilales bacterium | reverse complement strand
TGTATATCCTGAATCACTGTAATTTTCGTTATAATATTCAACCAGTGTTGATAATGATTTATTGCTTAATGAAGCAGCAGTTTCATCATCTAAATCTGACATATATAAACTTATAAAATCATAAGCCGAAGAAAGAGTACTTGTAATTTCTTCATTATTCTCATCCGTGTACGTTACAGAAACAGAATCACCTTTATTCGGAACAACAACATTTCCGTTCAAATCAACTATTCTCATACTCAAACCGGAATTAACATCCTGACTTATTATTGTTTCATATGTCAGTTGAGTTGTACCTCCTGAAGCTGTAGTTGACTGTAATATTGTATTATTCATTGCTTCAGTGTATTTATCTGCAATTTCTTGAGTTTCTGTTGCTAAATTAAGCCGTTGCTGAGAAATTTGCTGTCCTTCATAAACCAAGTCACTGTTTCTTGCCGTAAGACAAAGATAACGTCCCTGCGATGCTGCTAATCCCATGTTATATGCTCCTTTTGTATATATTGTTATATTAATAATGTCGGCATCTTTATCAGCTTTCTTTAGTTTTTTTATTCATAATGTTACATTATTTAATATTTTTCGATATATTTTTCAGTAGAAAAAGAGGAGAACAAAGAAGTTCTCCTCATAAAAAATAAAAATATAAACACTATTTAACGGTAAAAGAAGCGGATACCGTGGCAACAACTTTTTTTTCTAATGAAGAAGTGTCATTATATCCATAATCGGAAACTTCCGTTGAATTGACAGGAACAATTTGAAATACACCCATTTTTGCACTATTCATTACCCCAATTTTTCCATTTGTACCCTTTATCATGCTTTGAGCTCGTTTTTTTGCATTTTTAGAAGCTTCTCCCACCATTTTTATTTTGATGTCATCCAAATTTGTTACAAAGTACTGTACTCCGTTTGCGGTTAAATTTATATCCTGATTAATTAAAATATCAACTTTTTTTGAAATGTCTGTTATTTTATTTATATCTTTTGATTTAATTACCGCAGATTGCCATGCACTATAACTTTCTACTTCATTAGTTCTCTTTCCGTTCGGCAGAGTTTTATAATTTTCATAACTGTTTATTGCTTCAAATTCTATACTTTTTTCATCAATACCGTTTGAAATAAGAAAATTTTTTATCTTTTTCTCGTCAGAATTCAATGTTGCATAACATTCTTTTAATGTTGTTTGTTTAGTTTTAAAATTTATAGTCCAGGAAGCAAAATCAGAGGTCACATTTTGACTTGCACTGCCGGTTACTCTTATTGTTTGGTTTTGCATTTTTTGAAATTCAACAATTGATTTTGACAAAATATAAGTAGAAAAAACACATCCTAAAGCTATTGTTAACCCCAAGAAAAAAATTTGATAATCCTTAATTTGCATACAGAAAACTCCTTTAATTGTATTATATGTTATATTATCAGAAATGTATTTAACCGTTAGGTTGAATTTTTCACTTGAAATCCTATTTTATAAAATTGAACTGTCTTAAACTACATTGCGTTAGTTTATATTATTATATTATTATATATAAAAAGGATTTGTATGAAAAAAGATTGGAAAATTTTACCAAATTTATATAATGCGGTTATTTCTCGTAAATATCCTGTATCTTTAATCCACTTTGTAACACAAAGATGTAATGCAAAGTGTCCGCATTGTTTTATTGATTTTGAAAATACTTATGAAGAATTAAATCTTGAACAAATTGAAAAAATCGCATCAACTACGGGTCCATGCCTTAGAAATATTGCTCTTACGGGCGGAGAACCATTCATACGTGATGATTTTTTTGAGATAGCAAATATATGGTATAAAAATTCCTCAGCTCAATCAGTGTCAGTTACAACAAACGGAAGTATGCCCTCAAAAATAGAAAATTTTGCAAAAAAAGCTGTACTAAATGAAATTCCTGTTTCTTTCTTTTTTTCATATGATTTTATTGAAGATAAACATTCTCAATACAGAAATTTGAAAAATCTCCACTTAAATGTAAAAGAATCATATAAAATTATAAAAAGTTTTTCTCCAAAATTAAATGCAACTTTTCAAATAACTCTTAATCCCGATAATTATGAGAGCGCATTTGAAACATATCAATACATGAGAGATGTTTTAAAAATTTCAAATATTAACTGTACGATGATTAGAGGGGAAAAAGCTTCTAAAATTGAAGACAAAATAAAATCAAACATTTCACAAAAATATGAAAAAATTGAAAAACAAATCAACAGAGATTTTGATACAAACAAATTATCCGGTTTTAGTGATAAATCACTAACCGCAGTCCTTTTAAATGCAAAAAACAAAATGCTTTGGAAATATGTATTAAAAACATTTAAAGAGAACAAATATATTTCACCGTGCAGAGCAGGCAGTTTATTTGGTGTTATATACAGTAACGGGCAATTAATGCCATGCGAAATTTTAAATTCTAAAATAGGAAATTTAAAAGATTTTGATTATAATTTTTTAGCTTTATGGTTCTCTGAAAATGCAAAGCAAATCAGAAATTATATAAAATCTTCAAATTGTTATTGTACATTTGAATGCAGCTGGATTGTAAATATATTTTCTTCTCCGCAGTTTTACCCTGAATTATTTTATAATATCGTAAAAAACAACCTAAGGAGTAAATTTTATTAATGAAAATAAATGAATTACTTACTATTATAATTCCGTCACGAAATATTGATTATTTACTTGAAG
>JAJQHF010000093.1 GCA_021199975.1 Candidatus Gastranaerophilales bacterium | reverse complement strand
ATCTGATTTAATCCTATCTTCTAATGTTTTAGATTTATCTTTTCTTTCTTCTGAGATTTTAGCACTTTCGTCATTTTTAATATTAAATGATGCTTTTGCATTTTTAGAGTACATATATATGCTAATACAAGATGTAACTATCGATATTATAAATATTATAGCAACTGATTTTATACCACAGTTTATACAATTTGACAACGCAAATATTGTTGCCACAATATATACTAATAAAAGCATTATTGAAAATAGTATTGATAATGTAAAGTAATTATTTTGTTTCTTTTGGTCATACAAATAGTATAATGCTATATTGTTAATCAATAAAAGAAAACTAAAGTAAAGTAATTGACATGAAATATTCATAAACAAAATTAAATTACGATTCGCAGGGATAATTAGTCCTAATTTTTTAAGAACAATAAAAAACATAGTTACGGCAATTATTGGTATAATTGCGGGTAATACCCAATTAAAAATATGAAAAGATAATGTATATTCTTTAAACCAATTTATAATGTTATTAAAAATCTTCTTCATATATTGAATATAGCACAAACATAATTATAACGAATTCTGTAACAAATTATTTAAAATCTAGATTTTTTTTACTAAAATTTAAAACGGTCGAAAACGGACATTTCCGAAAATATCAAACTAAATGTCAAACTCGCTCTATAAGCCGAAAGTCAAGCGTAGCAACTAAAAAGAACCAACTTTCCGAAATAATCATTCTATCCGTCAGACCGGAAAAAGTCCGAAAAGTCCGTTTTGCTTGACAGATGAAATGATTATTTTCGACCCCTCAAATGCCCTCACAGAGCCGATTACCCGAAATAATCGCACCATCTGTCATAATCAAACCACTCGACAAAATACACAAATACAGGTCGGGAAAAATGGAAAATCGGCATTAAAAAAGCTCTTAGAAAAATCTCTAAAAGCCTTGTTTTTACTTGGTTGCGGGAGCTGGATTTGAACCAACGACCTTCGGGTTATGAGCCTGTCTTTTTGAATTAAAAACTCAATAAAATTAACCCTTTTAACCACATTGAATAAAATCCTAACGCTATGAATTAACATCTCATACGGACACAGAATGGACATAAAAAATGCCATTTTTGTCAAAATTCAAAATTTTAAAAATCAACCTCTATCTCAATTACTATAAGGGATAGAGCTATTTTATGAAAATTAAAACATTCCCCCTTTATGGAGGGAAAACCGAAATGAAAAAATCAGAATTTAACTATCCTATTATTGATGAAGAATTACTCAAACGATTAAAAGAAGATTTTCCCGATACCATACCGAGAACACATAAAAGTGAATTTGAGTATGGTGTTTTAGCAGGAATACAGAAAGTTATAGATAAACTTCAGTTTGAGTATAAAGAACAAACGGAAAGTGAGCATTAATTATGTGTTCAATAACAAGTTTAATTTTAGGAGCTGTAGGAGCAGCAAGTGCAATAGGTACGACAGCTTACAGTAACCATCAAACTAAAAAAGCCGAGAAAGCACAAGCATCAGCAGTTAAGCAATTAACAGAAGCAGCCAATACAAAAACAACCGAAACAGTAAGTAAAACAGCTTCAGGAGCAAAAACAGCCACAACAACAAAAAGGACATTAAGTTCTTTAAGAATACCTACTAAAAACGCTCAAACAGTAAACACTGCTGATAGTACAACAGGAATAAATATTCCGACATAAGGAGATGAAATGGAGGAAAACAAAAAGACATTACAAAGCGAGTATGAAAATTTAAAAACCGACAGAGAACCGTGGCTGTCTGCAGCAAAAGAAGCAGCAAAATACACAATACCTTCCATTATGCCTTCCGATACTGATATAACAAAGAACAGGAAAAGTAAAACTACTATAGTAACTCCACATCAATCTGTAGGAGCAGACGGAGTAAACAATTTAGCTTCAAAAGTAACCACAACATTACTTCCACCTAATCAAACATTTTTCAAATTTAAAATGGATAAAGCTGCAATAATGCAGACAGCTAATGAAGCAGGGCAAGACCAAGCCACTATTGAAACAGAAATCAATAAAGGATTGGCAAATCTTGAAACAATGATACTTGATTATATGGAATCAAGCAGTGACAGAGTTTGTTTAGGTGAAGCTATGAAACACTTATACATAGCAGGAAATGTATTGTTGGTTTACGACAGTGAAAAAGGTTTAAAATACTATCCTTTATCAAGGTATGTTATTAAAAGAGATTATTATGGCAATCCTCAAAAAGTAATCACAGAGGAAAAGATAGCATTTTTAGAACTTCCCGAAAAATTAAGGGAGGAAGTTTTAAAGAAATATTTAGAATGTGCTAAAGAAAAATCTCCTGATGAACAATGTGAGAAGTTAGAAGATAAAGAATTAACTTTATACACAGGATTTAAACGCTGCAAGAATGTATGGAAAGTATATCAAGAGGTTGAAGGTATTGAACTTACGGAAAATGCAGGGCAATATCCGATAGATATATGTCCTTTTATACCATTAAGGTACGTAAGGGTAGACGGTGAAGATTACGGCAGAGGTTTAATTGAAGATTATTTTGGTGATATCAGTTACCTTGATACATTATGTTTAGCTATAAAAGAATCTTCTTTAGCTGCTTCAAAGTTAATAATGTTAGTAAATCCAGCAAGTAATACAAAAATAAGAAGGCTTGCACAAGCTAAGAACGGAGATTTTGTAGAAGGTAGAGCAGAAGATATAGCGCCTTTGCAGGTAAATAAATATTATGATTTGCAGACCGCACAGGCTGAAGCAGATAAGATAGAGCGTAGATTAAACAGAATATTTGTTATGAAAGCTGCTGTGCAACGGCAGGCAGAGAGGGTTGACACAATAGCTCTCTTAAAACTTTCCTAAATCGGTGAAACTCTTGCAAAACAGCAAGACAATACCGAGCTAACTAGACTTTAAACTAAAAGGAGATAAATGAATTACAGTAAAGTCAGACTTAACATCCCTAATTTAAAGGATGAATATACTATTGACACAAACGGAATAGTATATAATGTAACAAAAGATAAATATCTAAAAGGCACAAAAATAACAAAAAACAACAGATACACAAAAATTCATTTAGATAAATTTTATCCTCTGCACAGATTAGTTGCAGAGCATTTTTTACCTAATCCGAATAATTATACAGAAATAAACCATATAGATGGAAACAGACATAATAATTGTGCTGATAATTTAGAATGGTGTAATCATAAAGAAAACATACAACATTGCTGGAAAAATGGTTTTCATATACATCAATATGGAGAAATGATAGGTACTCATAAATTAACAGAAAAAGAAGTATGTCTGATATGGAATTTTAGATATTCAAAAACAGCCCAACAAATAAAGAATATTTTAAAATTAGATGTTTCTTTATCTTGTATTAAACACATTTTACAAGGTAAAAGTTGGACAAGTGTTACAAATAAGTTGCAGTGAGTGTAACGACTAGGCGAAAGCCGTAGAGGGAAGCCCCTCGAAATGGAAAGACCTTAAATACAAGGTAAGAGATAGTCTGTTCTATATAGTGATATATAGCTCAATGGTGTAAGATTAGCGAACTTACATAAACAAAAAGAACAGCCGAAGAAATAAGGCAAATGACACAAGATTTGGAAGAGGCTTTAGGCAATCATTATTCATTAATGGCAAAAGAGTTTCAATTAGCTTATGTCAAGCTTGTATATTTTCATTTAAAGAAAAAGTATAAAAATGCACTTCCCGATTTATTAAAGGAAAAGAGTATAAAACTAACCATAACAACAGGTTTGGAAGCATTAGGCAGAAGCAGTGACTTAAATAAACTTGTAACATTCTTTGATGTAACAGGTAAATTAGCACAATCAGCACAGCTTTTAGGAGCAAAGACGGATAAATTAATAGCTCTTGTAAGTGCAAGTTTGAACTTAGATACAACAGGTATGTTTTATACAGAAGAAGAAAAACAGCAAATGCAGCAGCAGGCTCAACAGCAAGCAGCTGAACAGAATGTAATGCCTAATTTAATAAATCAAGCAGGAGGATTACTAAAGCAACAAATGCAAAATCAAACAGAACAGGAAGGAGTATAAATGCAGAGTCGAACAACAGCATTAAGAAAAACAATAGCAGCTGCAAACGCAGCTGAAGTAGGGAAAATAACTTCCAATTTAACTATTATCAGTGATGGCAGTTATTTAGCAGAGGATAGCACGACAGATGAAAAAGAAACCACAGAATAATCCTGTTGTAGATTTAATGTTAACAATGTTGGAAAACAAAAAAAAGAAACAGATTGAATTACAAAAGGATATTTATAAAAAAACGATAGAATTAGGTCTTAATAAAAAAGGTGAAATTAATGAGTGAAGAAGAAAAAGAAACCACAGCAACACCCGAGCAAGCAGCACCCGAAGAAACACCAACCGAAGCAACAGAACCTACATCAGAGTCAACATCAGAACCTACAACAACTTCTGAACCAATAGCAGAACCTACAACGGCAGCCGAGCCAATAAAAATAGACACGGAGAATCCTGAAGAGTCTTTAAAATCCATAGGTTTTGATTATCAGGCATTAGTGGATGAATATGCCGTAAATGGTGATTTAACAAAAGAAACGGTTGAAAAATTAAACCAAGCGGGTATAACAAATGAGTTTATAGAGGACTTCATCAACGGAAAGAAAGCGCAGGCAGAATTAGAGTTAAATGAAATCTCACAAGTAGTAGGAGGTCGTGAGAGTATGCAGACCGTAATCGAATGGGCTGCAAAGAATTTAAAAGTTGAAGAGATAGAGTCCATTAATTCTGTTAGAGATAAGAACATACAGAAAATCATTTTAAAAGATTTAAAAGCAAGAATGGAAGAAAAAGAAGGGGTAGCCCCCAAGCTGCTTGAGGGAGGAAGCAAGGCAGATACATCAGGTATTTTTGAAAGCCAAGTTCAAATGTTTGAAGCTATCAGGGATAAAAGATACAATACAGACCCTGCATATACAGCAAAAGTAACAGCAAAAATAAGAGCTTCAAGAGCAGCAAAAATAGATTTAGGAATTTAAGCAAAGAAAGGAAAATAAATAAATGTCCACAAATTATTCATCCCAGTATACTAATTTAGGTCAGGCAAATTTAGACGGTGATTTAGATGCTTTATTTAAAGAAAAGTTTATACCTGAACTTTTAACAGCGTTTGACGAAAGACGTGTAATGCAAAAATTAGTACGTCATAAAGTTATTGATGATGCAAAAGGAGCTTATTTCTATGTTTACGGTAAATCAGGTGCGAAATACTTTGCAAGAGGAGAAGAAGCCGTAGGAAATCAGAAAATAGCTAAAAACAGAATCTCTATCAACATTGACCCATTATTGGTATGGGATTTAGCAATTTATGAAGTTGATGAATTTATGTCAGAAACGGAAGATAGAGCAATCTTTGTACAGGAAGGTGCAAGAGCATTAGCAAATACAGAAGATAAACAATTATTGCAGGTAGCAGTATTAGCAGCACGTAGTGAAGCTAACGTTACAGGCGGAAATGCAGGCAGTGTCATCAGTGCTTCAGGAATGAAAACAGATGCAAGTGTATTAGCAGCTTCAATTTATGCAGCAGGTACAGCATTTGATGAAAAAGATATTGATGAAAATAACAGATATTGTGTTGTAAAACCTTTGCAGTACAACTTGTTATGTCAGTATGAAAACATAGCAGATAAGAATATTGGCGGAGGTTCTTATGAACAAGGTACATCAGGAATGTTAGATAATATTAAAATTATCAAATCAAATCACTTGCCTGATACTGTAATAGACTATTCAGCAGATGAAACACAGCCTAATAATGTTTACTATGGTGACTTCACAAACACGGCAGGTGTAGTATTTACACCACAGGCAATAGGTACAATCTCTTTAAAAGGATTAAGAAGTGAAATAAGTTGGCAGCCTAAGTCTTTCCATAATTTATTCACAGCAAGAATCTTACAAGGTCACGGTATCTTAAGACCTGATTGTGCGGTTGAATTAGCAGAAGCATAAGAATAAATTTAAAGTTGAGCTTGATGAGGGGTCATCAAGGGTAAAATAAATAAACAATCACAAGCGGTAGGGGAAGGTAAAACTTCCCTTACTGTTTTCAAAATAATGAAAGGGAAACTATGACAACGGAACTTGAAGCAATAAATACAATGCTCTCTTGCGTAGGACAATCCCCCATAAACACATTGGAGGGTACAAAGAGCTACTTTACAATGATGGCGGAGAATATATTAAAAGAAGAATGTAAAAGAGTTCTTCTTGAAGGATGGGATTTTAACACAGATTATAATTACCAGTTAAATCCTGATGTAAATAATCATATATCAATAACGGATGATATGCTGCTTGTACAATTCCCGCAACTTTATAGAAACAGATATGTTACAAGAGATAGTAAACTTTATGATAAAAAAGAGCATACATATGAAATAACAGACCCATTAAAAGTGAAAATAATATGGAATTTCAGTTTTGATAAATTACCTGAAAATTTCAAGACATATATAAAAATGAGCAGTGCATATAAATTTTGTAAAAGAGCCTTAGGCAGTGAAACAGCCTGTATATATACAAAAGAAGATGTACAGGAAGCTTATACGGATTTATTAGGGTATGAACTTGAAACAGGGAATTATACAATCATACCCGAAATGCGGACAAGAATAATAAGAGGTGATATCTAATGCCATTACAGAGAGATGTAATAAGTAATTTCATTGGCGGAGTATCACAGCAGACAGACAGATTAATTTATCCTAATCAATCAAAAGAACTGTTAAATCAATGGTTAGACCCTATAGAAGGTTTAAAAAGACGTCCTCCTTTAGAATATATAGCAAAAGTAAATGATACTTTATCTGTGCATCCTTATATACACACAATAATTAAAGAGGATGAAGAATATCAGGTAATGTTAACTGGTGAGGGTATAAAAGTATATGATTTAGAGGGCAATAAACAAGAGGTTTATGTTTTAAACAGTTCAAGTGATTATATAAAAAGTTCACAGCCTTTGAAAGATTTATATGCAGTAACTATAGCAGATTATACATTTATTTTAAATAAAACAAAAACAACAGCCCTGCTGGAAGAAACAAAAACAAATCCATATCCTTATAGTGCAATTATTTTTGTAAAACAAGGTGACTATTCAATGGACTATCAAATAACCATAAACGGTTCAACAGCAGCAAGTTTAACAACATCATCAAGTGAAGCTGATGAAATAAAAACAAATGAAATAGCAAGCTCTATAGCCTCTAAATTAAGTGCTTTAAGTAACTTCAGTGTTGAAAGAACAGGTAGTACAATTTTATTAACCAATACAGCAAATGAAAGTTTTACAATTCAAGCTTCTGATAGTAATGGTGATAGAAACTTATTTGCTTTTTATACTGAAACAAGCTGTTTAAATGATTTACCAGCTACAGCTCCAAACGGTTTTATTTTAAAGATTATAGGAGATGGTACTACTGTAGTAGATGATTATTATGTAGAATTTCAGACATCAGATGGCAGTGACTTTGGCAGCGGTTCTTGGGTAGAAACTTGCAGCCCTGATATTCCTTATAAAATAGACCCTGAAACAATGCCACACGCTTTAATAAGAGAGTCGGACGGCACATTCACATTAGATGAAATAGATTGGACTGAAAGAAAAGCAGGCGATGAAGATACAGCAGCAACACCTTCATTTATAGGAAATACAATTCAGGAAGTGTTAACCTATAAATCAAGATTAGGTTTTGTATCAACAGATAGGATAACTTTTTCCGATACGGAAGATATTTTCAGTTTCTTTAAACACAGCGTACAGACTGAATTAGATACAGACCCTATAGATGTAGGTTCAAATTCTAAAATGGTTTTACTAAAGCATTCTCTACCATTTAATGAAAGTTTATTGTTATTTAGTGAAACTTCTCAATTTAATTTATCAGGTGGTGACAGCTTTACTAATTCAACAGTATCAATAGATTTAGTATCGGAATATCAATGTTCAAGATACTGTAAACCTATAATAACAGGGGCTTATGGATATTTCTTATTTGAAAACGGTTCATTTACAAGGATAATGGAAACTTATGTAACTACATCATATACAATTGATTCAAGAGAAATAACAGAACAAGTACCGTCTTATGTACCTGCAAACATTTATAAACTAGCAGGTAGCAGTGCAAATAACGTAATATTAGCAGTATCTACAGATGAACTTGATAGCATTTATGTTTATAATTTTTATTTTTCAAATGAAAGTAAAGTACAGAGTGCTTGGCATAAGTGGACTTTTGAGAATGCAAAAATATTAAATATTGATTTTAATAAACATTTATTGTATTTAACTGTTCAATATTCAGACGGTATTTATTTAGAGAAAATAAATTTAACTCCTAAACTCACGGAAGAAAATTTAGAACATCTTTTATATTTAGACAGGAAAGTTTATATAACCGATACAACTTATGATGAAGATAAAAACACTACAACTTTTACAATGCCTTATGAAATTGAGAGCGATAATTTTAAAGTAATAAAACCTGATGGCTTTCCTTTAACTAAAACAATAGAAGATAACACGGTAACTGTATCAGGTCAATATACAGATTTAATAGCAGGCAATACATATAACAGCTTATGGCAATTGCCTACGATTTATGTAAGAACTCAAACACAAAACGGTGGCTTAAAAGTTCAGGAAGGTATCTTGATGTTGAGAGATATCAATTTATCTTATGCCGATACAGGTTATTTTAAAGTAACAGTAACTCCTGAATACACAACTCAAATAACTTCAACGTTTAAGTTTACGGGTAAGATAGAAGGTCATAAATCCTCCACTATAGGAAAACTTCCTATTTCTTCAGGAACATTTTTAATTCCTGTAATATCAAAGAATGAAGATATAACAATCAAGATAGAAAATGACGGATATATGCCAAGCTGCTTTATAGCATTAGAATGGTTAGGAGATTTTACATATCGTGGTAAATAGGTTACAAATAAGACAATCAAAATTTTCTGATATATATTCCTTAGCTAAAAATTTAAGGGAAGAGGATAAAGAAGAACTTGAAGCCTTAGGAGAAACTCCTTTATATTCTTTAAAAGAAGGAATAAGAAAAGGTGAAAGATGTTTCACTGTTCTTGTAGATGGTAAAATAGCAGGGATGTATGGTTACAGTAAAAAAGATATAAATAATTCAAGTATAATATGGTTTCTAGGCAGCAGGGATTGTGATAAAATCCCCGTTGCCTTTGTGAAAGAAGGTAGGAAGTTAGTAAACGAACTAACAAAAGATAGAAATTTACAAAATATAGTTTACAGCGGTAATAAATCTCATATAACTTATCTGAAAAGTTTAGGCTTTACAGTAGCAGAGTATTACCCTACAGAAATAAATAATCATTATTTTTATTATTTTTATAAAAAGAAAAGGTAAAAAATATGTGTTCAACAACAGGATTAAATGTAGCAAGTGTAGCAACACAAGCCTTAGGCACGGCAGCAAGTGCTTATGGTAGTATGCAGAGTGCTAAGTCATACAGAACTTATGTACAAAATCAAGTCAATTCAACACTTGATAACTACAGATACC
The DNA here is from genome assembly GCA_021199975.1 of Candidatus Gastranaerophilales bacterium. Classification (GTDB taxonomy): domain Bacteria; phylum Cyanobacteriota; class Vampirovibrionia; order Gastranaerophilales; family Gastranaerophilaceae; genus Avigastranaerophilus. Next base: position 5,000 of record JAJQHF010000093.1, on the reverse strand, counting down.
AGTCAAGAGCTTTAAACAATGCTTATAGTGAAGAAATGGAACAAGCAAATCAAGAAAATCATCAAGCATATTTAGCAAACCTTCAATCAAAAGCAGCAGCACAGGCAAGTGCAGCAAGTTCAGGAGTTGAAGGCAGCAGCTTAGACAGCTTATTTGCAGGTTATGACAGAGCAAGTGCAATAAGCAACTACTTGACCGAAAGAAATTTAAGAAATAAAGGACTTCAATATAACGATAACTTAGATAGCTTAAGAACAAGTGCTTTAAGCAGCTTGTACGGATTATCGGGCTATACAAACACAACGGCAAGCACATTATTATCAGGTGTAGGAAGTTTACTAAGTTCACCTCCTACAGCAAGTGTAGTTTCACAGTTTGCAGGGAAGAGTAAATAAAATGCCGTATCAAAACAATAATAACAGAATAGTTCCTAACGGCACTCAAGGCTTAACAAGTATAACACCTGAAACAAAGGTTGTTAATAAAGAGATAAAGTATAAACTTGATGAAGATAATCAAGCAGCTTTATTAGGTCAAAGCTTGAGGAAGTTAGGGCAGGGGATTATAGATTTTAATAAATCAGGAACACTTCAAAAAATAGCTGATGAAAATATGATGGAAGCTATTATGAATGATAATAGGCAAGGCAAGCAATTACACGATTTTAATGAAGCTTTAAAAGAAATGCCTGAAGAAAAACGAAATGTTTTTATGAGAGGTTTTTATAAAGAAAGCTATAAAAAACTTGCAGCTAAAGACTATGGAGAAAAATTTTATTCTGATTTAAACTCAAACCCTGAATATTATAAAATGACTGAATCTGAATATGATAAATATATGAATGATAAAATAACAGCCACAAGAGAATTAATGCAAAATTCAGGACTTGAAACAAGGCAGGTGGCAGCAATTCTTGAAAATATGAATACGGCTGTAAATCAGCACAGGGCAAATTACCTTGTAAATAATGCCAAATATTTAAAACAGCAGACCATAAACAAAACAGTTTCAACAGGCTTAACCGATTTAAGAAATATTATTTATCATACACCGAAACAAGAGCAATATACAGCTTTAAAAGAAGGTATTCAAAATATAGTACAATTCAGCAGTGAAGCAGGTTTAACACAGGATGATATAATAGATGAAGTTGTTTATAAAATAGGCAGTATCTTACCGCAGCAAATAGGTTCAGACCCAAACAGTACAATGGATTTAGCTTCTTATTTCAAGGTTTTAAGTGAAGTTGAAGTAAACGGTAAGAAATTATCAGAAATTGCCCCTAACTTTGAATATGACGTAAGACAAGGTTATTTAACAGCTAAAAGGCAATCAACGGCAGAAGAGAGAATGGAATATGAAAATGAAATTTATCAAGATAAAAGAAATCAAGATAAAGCCGAAAAAGCTGCATTAGCTTATTATATCCAAAATCAAGATAAACCCGTTGATGAATTAATGCAGGGTTTAAATGAAATCACATCTCAATACGGAGTTGATGTAACTTTACCTATATTACAAAAAATACGAACTAAAAAATCTGTATTAAATTCTTTAAATGAAAAAGATATCACTTCTGATGAAAACAGTTTATCAGAACTGGACAGAGCTTTTTTAGCAGGTGAATTATCAGAAGAAAAGATTTTAAATCATTGGGATAAATTAAACAGAACAGACAGAAACAATTATATAGCTAAATACTTAACTCAAGAAAAGAAAGAAGAAGCAGCAGAAGCAAAACAGGTAAGTAATGCTTATAAAACCTTAAATAATCAAATAAAACAGAACTTAAAAGCAAAAAGTCCTTGGTATACAGAGCTTAATAAAGCAAGCAAACAAGATGCTCAAGACTTTGTAAATGCTGTAACTTCAATTGATAACGCTTTGACTGAAGGAAGCATAACAGAAGCGGAAGCTTACAGAAGAAAGAAGCAGGCATTACAATTAGCAGAGTATAAAATACAGCAGGCAAGAAGTAATGAAGAAGCAAAACAGGTAAAGAAAGCCCCTATAAAAAGTCCTGACAATTTAATGTCAGCTCAATATTGCAGAGAAAATGTATACTGGTATACATCAACTTATGATGATAAAGCAGAGAAAAAGGCTTATGATAATTTAGATTTTACAAGAGGAAAAGTACCAACTAATCTAAAATCAGGTTATAACTATAGAAGAAAACACCCTGTAACAGGTAAAGTACAGCCACATTACGGAGTAGATACAGCTATGCCTGAAAACACAGCTTTATATTTACCTGAAGGCTGTACAGGGGTGGTTATTGCTTCAAGTAATAATCCACATCCCGAGATGGGTAAATGGTCTATGATAAAAATCACCAATAAAAAAGGTGAAAGTGTTTATATGAAGTGTTTTCATTTAAATTGGGCATTAGCAGCAGGATTAAAAATAACAAGACAGACCCCGTTTGCTAAAAGCGGGAATACAGGCAGGTCATCAGGAGCGCACTTGCACAGTGAGTTCATAGATGAATCAGGCACACAAAGATTAACAGCTAAAGAAGTTGAAAATTTATTAATGTCAAAGTAGGGTGCATTCTTATGCACCTTACAATTTACATAAGGAGAATAAATGACAATAGAATGGGATGAAGAAGCTCAAAGCTATAAATTAGACGGTTTATTACCTGAAGAACTTGATAATCCTTTTGGTAATATGACTGATGAAGATTATGCAAGTTCAGGTATGTTTAATGATGAAGAATATAAAAAATACGTAGACCCTGAACTTGAAGCAAGAGAAGAATTAATAAAGAAAAGAAAAAATAATTGGTCAACTAAATTAGATGATTGGTTTGGATATACTTCTCCTGACTTTGAGAAAGACTATGAAAAATTAAGTGTAGGAGAAACTTTAAAAGATATAGGTAAAGCGGTAGGAACAGAAGCTTTGCATTTCTTCCAGCCAAAATCAATAGAAACACAATATGAAGCCCGTACACAGGCAGCAGAAAATTTAAAATATCTTTATCGTTATGGTATAGGTTTTGTAGGTTTCGGTAAATTTGGAGCAGGTATAAAAGGAGCAGCAGCAGGCTTTAAAGCAGCTTCAAAAGGTACAAAAATTAAAAATGCTATAAAAGGAGCTGCTAAAGGAATTTTCAGAGGTGGAGAAAAAGCAGCAGAAGAAACCTTAACCAAAGGTCAAAAATTTCTCAAAACAGCGGGTGAAGGTATACTTACAGGTGCTGTAGCCGATTTTACACTTTCAAGACCTGAAGAAAATGACGGATATTTTGCAGATTTACTTCCTGAAGATAATCCTATAAGACAATGGTTTGAAACCAAAGAAGATGAATCAGGTTTGGAATATAAAGCTAAACACCTACTGGATGGTATGATAGCAGGTATCACAGGTAACTTAGCTTTAGAGTATGTAGGAAAACCTTTATGGAACAGCTTAAAGAAAATGAAAGCAGCTAAAGGAGCTAAAAACGCTAAAGAAGTGGTTGAAGCTGAAAGTGCTAAAGCAGAAAGACTTATAGATAATTCCCTGCTTGCACAAGATGTTCAAGAAGCCGTAGCAAAAGCACAGGCAGAAGGCATAGAAGATATTGAGAAGTATCTAAGTGATACAGGCTTAATGACTAATGCAAATAAAAATAAAGTCTTAGATATTTATAATATAGTAAAAAACGGAGATGAAGTAATATGTAATGAAGATGGTAGTTTTTCCGTTAAAGTATCAAAGTGGCAGGATGCAGCTAAAGTAAGTGAAGAAGAACTTTCAAAACAAACAGGAAATGACGGTATTAATTTAATGGATAATACCGTTAAAGATGTTTGGAAAGAAAGAGGATTGTTAACGGATAATGAAGAACTTATCACTGTAACAAAGACACGTAAGGGAGAGAAAAGGACCGTCAATACAAAAGCTTCAGACAGAATTTTAAATAGTTATAAAGATAAATTTAATATAAATAATAATATAAAGCTTGAATGGACAGACGGTAAAATACAAGGAGCAGAAGGAAAAACCACAACTTTAACAAATAAAGGTAAGAAAGATACGGCAAGCTTAAAGAAAACCAAAGCCGAAAAGAAAGCTTTAATAGAAGAATCCCAAAAGAAAATAAAAGATTATAAATCAAATAAAGGTTTAATAAAAACAGAACAAAAGAAAAAAATAACAAATGCAAAGAAAAAACTTCAAATACAAACTTTGCAAGGCAGAATTAAACATCTTGAAGATTCATCTAAAATAAAGCAAAGCAAAGAAAATCTAAAAAACCTTAAAGATAAAGAAACTAAGCTTCAATATGTTACACATTCATATAAAGGAGGTTTTTATAAACAGCTTTTAAATTCTCCTGATGAACAAGGAGTAATTGAAGCTGTACAAGGTTTAAATAAGATTGTTGATGATTTAAGAAAAAATCCTAAACTTATTGATAATTTAGAAACTTTGGAAAAGAGAGCGGAAGAAATTATTAATAAAGCACCTGAAAAAGCACAGGAAGGTTTATATGATGATTTCTATAAAATAATCAAAGAAGCTTCTTCAATATCAGATGTTAAATCCTCTCAAAAGCAAGACTTGTTAAAACGTTTAAAAGAGAAGTTAAAAATAGCACAGGAAGAGTATAAAAACTTTAATGATAACAGATACGCTCAAACATATGATAAAGCTATCAAAGCGGAGGAGGCTAAACTACAAAAATTAAAAGAAGAATATGTAGCCTTAGAAGCTGATATTATGCCCGAGATACATATTCAAATAGATAAAAACACACAAAACCCTTATGCCGTGTTAAGAAGTGAACTTGAACACGCAAGAGATATAGCAAAAAGAGAAGTTCCAAATCAGGATGAAAAACACTTTGCAAGGTATAAAGGCAAGAATGAAAGTGAAATGTCTTTAGGATATGTAAAAAAGAAGGCTGATACAAGAGCTTCAAAAGAAATAACAGAGAAACATTTAAAAGCAAATGAAAATAAATACACTTATGAAACAACAAATAAAACTGATTATGATTTAAGAGC
>JAJQHF010000087.1 GCA_021199975.1 Candidatus Gastranaerophilales bacterium | reverse complement strand
CTTGATACACCTATTAAGATAAATGCGGAATATGATGAAAACAATTCAATTATTACAGTTTCAAATCAATCTGATTATATAGAGGTTGAAATCTTAAAAACTTTATTTGACAAGTTTATAAGAATAGATGATAAGACAACAAGGACAACAAGAGGAACAGGGTTAGGATTGTATATTGTAAAAGGTCTTGTTGAAGCAATGAACGGCAGCGTAACGCTTATGTCACAAAAAGAAAATATTTTTACAGCCAAAGTTGTGTTACCGCTTTATAAAGAAGAAACTTATGGATAACGATTTTATGAAAAAAGCCCTTAAACTTGCAGGAACTTCGGGCAAAGATATTCCTATAGCCGCTGTTATTGTTAAAGACGGAAAGATTATTGCTAAAGGAGTAAATCAGCGTGAAAAAAAACAAAATACCGTTAATCATGCAGAAATTATTGCTATTCAAAAAGCGAATAAAAAACTCGGCAATTGGCGTTTAAATGATTGCGAAATGTACGTAACTCTTGAACCATGCCCGATGTGTGCAAGCGCAATATTGCAGGCAAGAATTTCAAAATTATATTTTGGAGCTTATGATTTATTAACGGGTTCTTTCGGTTCAAAATGCGATATGCGTACTGTTATGGGGTATGATATATATGTAAAAGGCGGTATTTTGGAAGAAGAATGTGTTAAATTATTGAAAAATTATTTTGAAAGGCTTAGATAATGTTGAAAACACAGCTTGATAAATATATTGAAGAGTATGAAACAAAAGATTTTATAAAAGATGACCCCATTCAATTTGTGCATAAATTTAATAAAAAAGAAGATATTGAAATTGCGGGGTTTATAGCTTCAATGTTTGCTTACGGAAAAAGAGAAGTTTTTATTGCAAAACTCAATTATATTTTTGACTTAATGGAAAATAAACCGCTGGAATATGTTAAATCTTTTAACTGTAAAAGTAATAATATAAAAAACTGCGATTACAGATTTTCTAAAGATTGTGATTTAGTGTGCGTACTAAAAATTTTAAATACTTTATACAGCGAAAATGAAACGCTTGAAACTCTTTTTGAATATTCATATAAACAAAAATCCGATATTTGGAACATGTTTCAAGGTGTTGTTGATTATTTTTATTCTAAAGTTAATATGGAAGTTACAAAAGGATTTTATCATTTATTGCCAAATCCTCAAAAAAAGAGTGCTTTAAAAAGATTAAATATGCTTATGCGCTGGTTCATCCGCAAAAGCAGCGTAGACATAGGAATTTGGGATTTTATGCCTAAATCCGAATTATTAATTCCTTTAGATACACACGTGGCGAAAATAAGCAGAAAACTCGGGTTATTAAAAAGAAATGATAACGGTTACGAAAGTGTTATTGAACTAACAAATAATTTAAAAACATTTGATTCTCAAGACCCTGTTAAATATGACTTTGCTCTGTTCGGCTACGGAGTTAACAATAAAATTTGACATGTTGAGTTAAACCAAATATTGACTGATAGCAGCTATCAAGTTGTAAAATTATTTCAATAAATTAAAAGACAGAGAGTTTTATGAAAAAAATATTTGTTATTATAGTTATTACAGTTATAGTTTTTTTTACGGGAGATATGACTATGGCAAAAGAAAATCTTAGTTTAAAGCAGGAAAATATTGTAATGATATCATCATACACCGCATCAGGAGATACGGTTAATCTTGAAAAAGCATTAAATAAAGGGCTGGAAGAAGGCTTAACCGTTAACGAAATAAAAGAAATACTTGTTCAAATGTATGCTTACTGCGGTTTCCCGAGAAGCTTAAATGCAATAGGTACTTTTATTAAAGTTACCGAGGAAAGAAACACGGAAGGGAAAAAAGACAAAACAGGAACAGAAGGAAAACCATTACCTGTAAACACGGATAAAACAGCATTCGGAACAAAAGTTCAAACAGAATTAATAGGTTCACCTGCTTCAGGAAAGTATATTGAATTTACTCCGGCTATAGATGAATTTTTAAAATCTCATCTGTTTGCCGATATTTTTGGCAGAGGGGTATTAACAAATCAAGAAAGAGAAATAGCAACAATTGCGGCATTATCCTCTATGGAAGGGGTTGAACCTCAATTGAAGGCTCATATTCAAATCGGTAAGAACACAGGATTAAACGACAGTGATATTACTGAAATTTTGGATTTGACAAAATATGCAAGAAGCGGCGCTTTTTCAATCGGAGAAGAAAACAGCGCATACGCAAAATATTTTATTGGACAAAGCTATTTACAGCCATTAACAACAGAAGGCGTAAATAGTGCTAATGTAACATTTGAACCAAAATGCCGTAACAATTGGCATATACATCATAAAGGCGGACAAATTTTGCTTGTTACAAGCGGAAGAGGATATTATCAAGAATGGGGAAAACCCGCACAAGAACTTAAAAAAGGAGATGTTGTAAATATCCCCGCAGAAGTAAAACACTGGCATGGCGCCGCTAAAGACAGCTGGTTTTCTCATATAGCAATAGCAGTACCCGCTGATAATGCTTCAACCGAATGGCTTGAGCAAGTTTCAGATAATGAATATAATAAGCTTAAATAGTCATAAAAAATAACTACCACTTTAAAACTATTTCTTTGGGCGTGTATGTTTTTATATAATCAAACATATCATCAAGATTATTTGCAATAAAGTATAAAGACTTCATTTCAGCTTTTGCAAAGCCGTTTGAATAAACATCCGCAAACATTTTAAACATATTTGAATAGTAATTATCATAATTTAAAAAGATAACAGGTTTATTATGATAACCTAACTGTTTAGCTACAAGGATTTCAAAAATCTCTTCAAATGTTCCGAAGCCGCCGGGTGCCGCAACAAAAACATCTGAATATTTTTCCATTGCAGCTTTTCTTTCACGCATATCTTTGGTTATTATAACTTTTGCAAGTGCGGGATGTTTTAAACCGAAAGAAGCAATACGCTCTGGAATAACTCCTATAACCTCCGCTCCGTTTTTTAAAGCATTATCGGCAATTACACCCATCATCCCGACAGTTGTTCCGCCATAAACCATATTATATCCTTCTTCGCCGATTTGCGCTCCTAAAGTCTTTCCGAATTTATAAAACTTTTCAGGAAGGTTATTACTTGATGAACAGTATACGCATATTGTTTTTTTATCTTTTTTATCCATTTTATCCCCTTATTTTCGTAAACTCTTAAATGCTTTCACAGCCGCCTGCGTTCTGTCCTCTACTCCGAGTTTTTGAATAATACTGCTTACGTGTACTTTTACCGTATTGACACTTACATCCAAAAGCTTTGAAATTTCACTGTTATTAAGCCCTTCACATATATATTCCAAAACCTCTTTTTCTCTGTCAGTAAGATTATAATCTTCCTTAAAATCAAAATCTTTCTGATTTTTATCAGAGGATAAAGCATTTAAAATAACTTCCGCAACTTTTGCATCAAACCAAAGAGCACCTTGCAAAACTAAATATACAATTTCTGTAAGAGTTTCAGGATTAATATCTTTGGAACAATAAGCCCTTGCCCCTGCTTTTATTGAGTCTAATACCTCCTGCTCATTATTATGAGAAGTAAGAATAATAATCTTGATATCTTTATTAAAGGCCTTAATTTCTTTTGAAGCTTCAATCCCATTCATGCCGGGCAATCCCAAATCCATAATAACTGCATCAATATGATTATTCTTTATAACATTAAGAGCATCTTCGGCACAAGAAGTTTCATAAATTTCATCAATAAAACTTTTAGACTCAAAAGCTGTTTTTAATCCAAATCTGATTAATGCGTGGTCTTCTGCTATTAATATTTTGTACATGTTCCTTAAATTCCTTGTTTAATCATTCTTACTTATGTAATATGAATTAAAAACATCAATGATATTTTGCTCTTTCTTATCATGTATTTTTTTACTTAAAATAGTTGCAAATTCTTGCATTGTAACAGAGGCAAGTAATTTTCTGTCTGTTCCTTTAATGTTTGTTTTCGCTTCGCTAATTAAAACATCTATTATAACATCACATGGCAGAGAAAGAAAAGCATCAGTTATTTTACCGTCAAAATGCTTATTTCTGCCATTAATAATTATACTTAAAGCTTCATCTATCGGCATTCTGTCACGATAATGACGCACGGAAGTAACCGCATCAAAAACATCACTAACCGCTAATATTCTGCCGCCGAATGGAATCTCTTCACCTTTTAGACCTCTGAAATAACCTGTTCCGTCATATTTTTCATGATGTGAGGCTGCTATTTCGGCAATTTCTGAAAAAGACGAGTTCATATTCGTTTTGCACAAAATATCATAGGTAATTTTAACGTGTTCTTTAATATGTTCATATTCTTCTTTTGTAAGAGAGCCTTTTTTTTGAAGTACAGCATCTCTTATACCTATTTTACCTATATCATGAAGCATTGCCGCTTTAGAAATAATTTCTGCTGTTTCTTTATTCAGCCCTAATTTACCGGAAATTAATTCCGAATATAGCCTGACTCTGTTTGAATGACCCAAAGTTATCTTATCACGTGCATCTATTGAGGCTGCAAGCGTATCAATAAACCCGGCAAAAAGTTTCTGCTGCTCTTCAAGCATTTTTTGCTGAGCCGCAAATAAGAGATTATTTTCAATTGCAATGCCTGCATTTGTTCCGATTGCAAGTAAAATATCCTCATCAGAATCCGTAAAATCTCCGTCTTTTTTGTTTAAAACCTGAAATACTCCGGTTATTTCGTATTTTATATTTCTCATCGGCATACAAAGCATGTTATAGGTTTTATAACCTGTATGTTTATCTATTTCTTTATTAAACCTGCTGTCTTTATAGGCATCTTTTATTTTTATTGTTTCACCTGTTTTTACAACATAACCGGCAAAACCTTTATCAGCAGAAAATCTGATTTCCTCACTGTCCATTCCTAATGCAACTTTAGACCATAATTCATTTTTTTCTTTATCATATAAGAAAACCGAGCATCTGTCAGCATTAAGTACAAGTCTTGTTTGCTCTGCAATTGTTATAAGAAGTTTATCAAGATTAACATCCGCATTAACCGTTCTTGCAATATTAGAAAGAGCTAGAAGCAGAGTTGTATTACTATCCGAATTTTGTTTTATTCCGATTTTGTAATCTTTTTCCATCTCTACATTCAGATTTATAAATTTGCTTGAATTTTCAATCAGGCGGTGATAATAATCCTGATTATCACAGTTTATAGCGAAATGAACAGCTTTTTCCAAACATTCATAAGCCATTTTTGTATTTTTCATATGAGTGTATATTTTTGCTAAAATTTCATAAGCTTTGATTTTTAAAACTGAATTTTCTTCTATATTATCTGATGCAAATGTCAGATAATAAAGCGCCTCATTATATTTGTTTTCCAAAAAGTATACTTGCCCGAATGCAAATTTATTTATAGCCAATGCCAATTTTTGAGCTGTACTTTCTGCAAGAAATTTAGAATCCTCCAGCAGCAGCAAAGATTTATAATAACTTTCCTGTTTATCAATATATCTTATCAGTCCCGTTAAGGATAAACATATTGACACTTTTGTAATATCTTTATTAGCAAGAAATATTTTATGTGCAATGGACAATTTATCACCGGCTTTTTTATAATCTTCACAGCTGTATAAATTTACAGCTTCTTTCAATAAACCGTCCGCATTTTCCAATGTTTCATCCAATATATTGCTTTTGTTTTTTTGAGGCATATACATCCTTAACAAACTCTTTGTTTCATTATACAATATATTTGTTATATTTGAATAGGATGAAATTATGAAAAAAGTAAGTATCGTTATTCCGGTTTTTAATGAAAAAGATACCTTAAAAGCAATTATAGAAAAAGTAGAACAAGCAAATTTTGCAGGGTTAGAAAAAGAAATTATTATGGTAGATGATTGTTCAAATGACGGAACAACAGAGATATTAAAGGAGTTAAGCAGCAAATATAAAGTTCTTTTCCACGAAAAAAATCAAGGCAAAGGCGCAGCGATAAGAACAGCAATTAAAGAAGCAAAAGGAGATTTTATCGTTATTCAAGATGCCGATTTAGAATATCTCCCCTCTGATTATGATAAACTGCTTCCGCTTTTAATAAATGATGAAGCAGATGTTGTATACGGTTCTAGATTTAAAAATAGTGAAAACTCTAAAAATTTTATACTTAAAAATAAAATTGCAAACAAATTTTTAACACTTATAACAAATCTGCTTTACGGCGCCGAGATTACAGATATGGAAACATGTTATAAAGCCTTTAAACGTGAAGTTTTACAAAATATTACAATTAAAGCAAATCGTTTTGATTTTGAGCCTGAAATAACAGCTAAGTTAATGAAGAAAAAAATTAAATTTAAAGAGGTTCCCATATCCTACTTCGGCAGAGGTCATGAAGAAGGTAAAAAAATTAATTGGAAAGACGGCATTCACGCAATTGTTACTTTAATAAAATACAGATTTATTGATTAAATACCAACCCCATTATAGCAACAAAAATTTTTAGGAGTTTTATACAAATGTTATGAAAATAGGGACTCCTAAAGTTAATCAATATCTTGCCTCTTCGTTGGAAAAATTTTCGGAAAAAGGCGGCGAAAAAGTTTCTAACTATGTTAATGCAGCAGGTAAAATAGCCGTTGCACCGCTTGTTATCATGCATAATCCTTTTACTAACGAGGATAAAGATAACAGAAAATGGGCTGCCATTAAACAGCCTGTTGAAGCAGTTATTTCCATAGCAATGCAAATAGCGGGATTATCTCTTTTATATAAAGGCATTGATTCTTTAATAAAAAAAGGAAAAATTAATTTCAAATTTGTAGAAGAAGCTTCAAAGGATGTTTCTAAAATTCCCGATAAAATCATGAAAGCATGTTCTAATGATAAAGATAAAGCTTTAAAAATGTATAAAGAACAATATGAAGAAATTTTTAAAGACAGAATAGGTGCTGTTCTAACAGCTGCAACATATGTCCCAGTCCTTGCAGTTTCAAACAAAATTTATCCTAAAATAGCAGATAAACTGGTGAATAAAAATGACAATAAATCTGCTAAATAAAATTACCAATTCTGAATTTATAAACAAACATATAAATCATACAATTAAGGATGATACGTTTGCCGCTAAAACACTTGTAACAATTAATGTTGCAAAAGATGTATTTGCCTATGGAACAAGATTTAAAACTACAATGAAAAATGAAGAAATACCGGAAGAAAAAAGACCTTTTGTAGCCTCCATGGATTTAATGTCAGGTATTGTTACGGCAGTTCTTCAATTAGGGGTCGGTTACAGCTTAGCAAACCCTAAAATTCAAAATAAAATATGGGATAAATTATTTAAAACCTGCGAATTTAAAGATATAACAAAAGCTAAAAAGGGATTTAGCCAAATTCTTGCATTAATAGGTTCAACAATACTAGCAGAAAGAATATTAGTTCCTCTTATTGCAACACCTTGCGCCGAACAATTTGAAAAAAAAGTTCTTCATCATGAAACTGCAAAAAGAAATATAAATAATTTTAATTTTGTTTCCATGGAAAATTTTGAAAAAAACATAACAAAGCAATAACTATTCTTTAAATAAACAAAAAAATAATTAGCCTTTTTTGCTTTATATAATCTATAGGAAAAATTCATTATATTAATTAATATGTTTATGTTTAAAACGGAGGGAATATAATGAAAAAATTATTTATTTTAGGTGCAATGATAGGTATAGGACTTAGCGCAGCAAAATTTATCAAGTCAAAGAAAAATAAAAGCGAAAATGAAGTTCAAGAACCTGCAGCAGAATAAGAAAAAAGGAGAAACTAATTGTTTCTCCTTTTTTGATTTCCCTTATGATATAATACAGCCGGAGAGTTGTATTATGACGAACATAAAAAAACAAATGACTCTGGCCGAATTAAATATCGGAAAAGCCGCCGTTATTTTATCTGTTGATTGTGAAGATAAAGCTTTAAGACGGCATATTTTAAATATGGGCTTAACCCCGGGGGTAGAAGTTGTCCTTATTAAAACAGCTCCTATGGGAAATCCGCTTCAAATAAGTTTAAGAGGTTATGAATTAACTTTAAGAAAAGAAGATGCGGCAAAAATAAAAATAAAACCGAATAGTATTAATAACACCCGCAAAACACAAGAAATTAATAAAAATTTTCAAGATACGGAGCATTCACAAATTGGCGAAAGCCTGGCTTATGAAACAATAAGAACAGGCAAACCCATTTTAAAAACAAAAATAAATTTTGCTCTGGCAGGAAATCAAAATTCAGGAAAAACAACTCTTTTTAACAGGCTTACGGGCATGAACCAGCACGTAGGGAACTTCCCCGGTGTTACGGTAGACAGAACGGACGGAGAAATTAAGAACTATAAAAATGTTACAATAACCGATTTACCTGGGATATACTCACTGTCGCCTTATGGAAGCGAAGAAATTGTAACAAGAAATTTTATATTAGATGAAAAACCTGACGGAATTATAAACATTGTTGATGCCGCAAATATAGAAAGAAATTTGTTTTTAACATCACAGTTAATAGAGCTTGATGTTCCTATGGTTATAGCTTTAAACATGATGGATGAAGTTCATAAAAATGGCGGAAGTATTGACGTTAACGGGCTTGAATCAGCTTTGGGGGTTCCTGTAATTCCAATTTCAGCTTCAAAAGATGAAGGTATTGAAGAATTAATTGAACACGCAGTGAATGTCGCAAAATATCAGGAACACCCGGGGAGATTGGATTTTTGCGACCCTAATGATAAAAACTCTGAAAGTGTACACAGATGTATTCACTCAATTATTCATTTAATTGAAGACCACGCAAAAAATGCCGATATTCCCGTTCGTTTTGCGGCAACTAAGCTGGCGGAAGGGGATAGTCTTATTTTAAAATCTTTAAATTTAGAACCGCATGAAATAGAAATTTGTAACGAAATTATTACTCAAATGGAGGAGGAAAGAGGCTTAGATAAAGAAGCGGCGCTTGCTGATATGAGATTTTCTTTTATTGAAAAACTATGCGGAAGCTATGTAAAAAAGCCTGTTGAATCTGTAGGACACAAAATAAGCGCAAATGCGGATAAAATTCTAACGGGAAAATATACAGCTATGATTGCATTTTTAGCAATTATGGCATTAATATTTTACTTAACCTTCGGTTCCTTCGGCGGTTTTCTTTCTGAACTTACAGAAAAAGGAATTGAATATTTTACGAACGTTACCGACAATTTTCTTACCGATTACGGTTTAAATCCGATAGTCCATTCTTTAATTATTGACGGTATTTATGCAGGTGTGGGAAGTGTTTTAAGTTTTTTGCCCATAATTGTTGTTTTATTTTTCTTTTTATCTATATTAGAGGACAGCGGCTATATGGCAAGAGTTGCTTTTATTATGGATAAAATGTTAAGAAAAATAGGATTATCAGGCAGAAGTTTTGTTCCTATGCTTGTCGGCTTTGGCTGCAGTGTTCCTGCTATTATGGCGACACGCACACTGCCGTCTGAACGTGACAGAAAAATTACAATTTTATTAACTCCGTTTATGAGCTGCAGCGCTAAACTTCCTATCTACGCTTTGTTTACAGCCGCATTTTTCAGAGAAAATCAGGTACTTGTTATAATCGGTCTTTATTTAATCGGTATAATAACAGGAATAATTTTTGCATTTATTTTAAAATATTTTGTTTTTAAAGGACAGCCCGTACCTTTTGTAATGGAGCTTCCAAATTATAGAATGCCAAGCCCTATGAATGTTTACAGACTTATTTATATGAAATCAAAAGATTTTGTAACAAGAGCATTCACTATAATATTTACAGCGGCAATTATAATATGGTTTCTTCAATCCTTTGACTCCAGATTAAATCTTGTAAGTAATTCTGCCGACAGCCTGCTTGCCGCATTGGGAAATTTAGTAGTACCGATATTTAAACCGCTGGGGATTTCCGATTGGAGAATATCAACCGCATTTATAACGGGATTTATGGCAAAAGAAAGCGTAGTAAGTACTTTAACCGTTCTTTTAGGCGGTGATACGGATAAACTTCCCCTATTATTTACCAAATTGACCGCTTTTGTCTTTTTAGTATTTTCTCTTTTATATACCCCATGTGTTGCCGCAATAGCCACGGTAAGAAGAGAATTAGGCAAGAGATATGCTGTTTTAGTTGTTCTTCTTCAATGTTCAATTGCCTGGTTTATTGCCTTTTTTGTCTATACAATCGGAAGTATGTTTTAAACCTTGTAAATTATATTTTTTGAGTTCGTACATACTGCTTTTATATGATAAATCGAAAAACGAAAACAGATTTATTCAACATTA
This sequence comes from Candidatus Gastranaerophilales bacterium, assembly GCA_021199975.1. Lineage (GTDB taxonomy): Bacteria > Cyanobacteriota > Vampirovibrionia > Gastranaerophilales > Gastranaerophilaceae > Avigastranaerophilus. The sequence goes on along the minus strand of JAJQHF010000087.1, from coordinate 4,298 downwards.
TGTATGATTTAAAAACAGATTTGCACTGTTAATATTAACCTATATTCCTTGGAAAAAACGATGATACACATATCCCTAATCTACAGCTATGATTAACTCATAGCTTTTTTCTTATCTGCTCCTTCTTTTTGTATAATAACCTAAAAATATAAAAACGTTCTTATTGTAACGCTTTGTAAGCCGGCAGTATTCATTTACTTGTATATATGGCATGTTTCATATATCCTTGTATAGAAATTCCCAATTAATGCAGAGTGTGGAAAGAGAGCAATAAATACATGATAAGCCGAAGAATTTTTTTAACCGTGTTCAGTTTAATTTTCCTTGTACAAAAAGCTTATGCAATCGGTGTGGATGAAGCTGTAGAAAAGTATTTCTCCCCGTTTTCAGACAAATTTTCACAATTAATTTTTGTACCTGTTAAAATTTTGGGAGCAGAAGTTCCTATCCTTATATTTTTAATGATGGCCGCAAGTATATTTTGTACTTTTTACTTTAGATGTATCGGTATTTGGGGGTTTAAACATTCTTTATTTCAAATTTTTCATAAAAAAGATACAGAGGGTCATAAAGGCGAAGTATCAACATTTGGAGCTTTAGCAACCGCTTTATCGGGAACGGTCGGCATAGGCAATATAGCAGGTGTTGCCATAGCAATATCATTAGGCGGCCCGGGGGCAATGTTTTGGATGTGCATGGGTGCATTATTCGGTATGGCTCTAAAATTCTGTGAAGTAACACTTTCCTTAAAACACAGAAAATATAATCCTGACGGCACAATTTCAGGCGGTCCCATGTTTTATATTGAACAGGGATTTTCGCAAATAGGACATCACAAAACAGGTAAAATTTCAGCTTATATTTTTGCAATTGCCTGCCTTTTAGGAACAATCGGCGGCGGCTGTATGCTTCAAACAAATCAGGCTGCTCAACAGTTTATAGTTATAACGGGAGGCAGTAACAGTTTCTTTAACACTCACTGCTGGATTTTTGGTTTATGCGTTGCAATTGTAATAGGACTTGTTATTGTCGGCGGAATAAAAAGTATTGCAAGAGTTACATCCAAAGTAGTTCCTTTTATGTGCGTTTTATATGCACTTGCATGCTTAACCGTTATAATTACCCACTTTACACAAATTCCGCAGGCATTTTATACAATCATTCATGAAGCCTTCTTTCCGAAAGCTGTTGCAGGCGGAATAATCGGTTCAATTATTATAGGGTTAAGACGCTCTTTGCAGTCTAATGAAGCGGGTTTAGGCTCTTCTCCTATTGCTTATGCCGCAGTTAAGACAAATGAACCCGTTTCGCAAGGTTTTGTATCTATGATAGAACCTTTTTTAGATACTGTTATTGTTTGCTCCATGACCGCTTTTGTTATTATTTTAACAGGACAGTACCTTAATTATACAGACGGAATTTCAGGTGTAGAACTTACTTCTGCCGCATTTCAAAGTGTAATACCTTTCTTTCCTTATGTTTTAGCTGTTATTATTATATTATTTGCACTTTCAACAATTTTATCGTGGGCATACTACGGGCAAAAAGCCTGGACTTTTTTAACAGGTGAAAATAAAAAATGTATTATTTTTTATCAAATTTTATTTTGCATATTTATTGTTATAGGCTCATCAATGAGCATTCAAAGCGTAATAGATTTTACTGATGCAACATACCTTGTAATGGCAGCGCCTAACTTGCTTGCTATATTTATTATGTTAAAAGATATTAAAAAGGAATTAATTGAATATTGCAAAAGACACAATTTAATCTTTAAAATGAATAAAGTCTGGTTTAAAGATGAGCAGTGATTTAAAAAGAACTTTAGATTTAAAAGATTCTATTTCCGTAACAGCAGGCTCTATGATAGGCTGCGGAATTTTTATTGTATCAGCGGATATAGCACGTCAGGTAGAAAGTGCTTTTTTTCTTATAATTGTTTGGATTATTGCGGGTCTGTTTTCTTTATCAGGTGCAATAGCTTATGCAGAACCTGTTTTAAATATAAAAGAAGACGGCGGACAATATATATTTTTAAAAAAAATGTTTAACGATTTGACCGCATTTTTATACGGGTGGTCGCTGCTTTTAGTTATACAAACAGCAACTATCGGCGCTGTTTGTATCGCTGTAGGAAAATTTCTCGGCATTCTTTTCCCTTGGATAAGTTCAACAAAATATTTAATCCAAACACCTTTTTTCTCAATTTCAACACAGCAAATATGTGCGCTTATAGTATGTATAATACTTACTTACATTAACTCAAGGGGTATAAAATACGGAGTTTTAACTCAAAATATATTCACGGCAACAAAAATTCTTTCAATTGCGGGGATTATTGTTTTTGGTATTTTCTTTGGCTGCAGTTTGGAAACAATAACGGCAAATTTTCCTTATTTAATGAAATTTTCGGATATTTCGATTTCAGAACTTGAAATAATCTCAACTGCCACGGTAGGTGCTATATTTGCAATGGTAACATGGAATAATATTACATTCATTTCAGCAGAAGTCAAAGACCCTGATAAAAACATTCCTAAAGCCTTATTTTGGGGTGTGCTTTTAGTTTTTTCTTTATATTTGCTTATAAATCTGCTTTATGTATGCTCAATCCCGACAGAGCAAATAAAAACAGCGCCTGAGGATGTGGTAGCGGTTGTTCTGATGCAAAATATAGCGGGTGAATTGGGCAAAATTATTATAGCGATTATAATCTTGATTTCAGCTTGCGGCAGTGCAAACGGACTTATTATGACAGGCGCAAGAGTTTACTACCAAATGGCAAAAGATAATCTTCTTTTTAAAAGTTTAGCAGCCCTCAACACAAAAACAAATGTTCCCGTTAACTCATTGCTTCTTCAATGTATATGGGCTTGCATGTTTATACTTTTTTGCGGAAATTACAGCGAATTATTGGATTACGTTATATATGCGGCATTAATATTTTATGTTTTAACAGCAATTGGAATTTTTGTTTACAGATTTAAAAATAAAGAAACGATAAAGAACAAGGTTCCTTCATTATACGGAATTTTTTTCATAGTTACAGGCAGTTACATAATATATGCTCTTACTTTAAATAAATTTTCAAGTTCAATGAAAACATTACTGATAATTGCAACAGGAATACCAATATACTTGGCATGGAAAAAATTTAAAAACTTGTATAAAATAAAATAAACGGTTATTATATATATAACGAAGGTAATTAAGAGGTAAAGTATGGTAATAGATGACTTATTAAAAGAAGTTATACAATATAGAGCGAGCGATTTGCATATATCTTCAGGACTACCGCCCGTAATAAGAGTTGATGGTAATCTGCTTCGAACAAAATATCCTCCGTTTACACCTGAGGGTGTTGAAGAATTGTTATTTCCCATGCTTTCAAATGAACAAAGAAGAACTTTGGAACAAACTTGGGAGCTTGATATGTCATACGGAGTTACAGGCATAGGACGTTTCAGGGTAAATATATATAAAAACAAAGGTACTTATGCATCTGCTTTCAGAACAATTGTAAGTACAATTCCTTCTTTTGATGCATTAGGGCTGCCGGATGTAGTAAGAACAGTTACAGAACGTCCAAGAGGATTAATCTTAGTAACCGGACCTACAGGAAGCGGAAAATCCACAACCCTTGCTGCAATGATTGACCATATTAATGAAACAAGAAGTGAACATATTCTTACAATTGAGGATCCTATCGAATTTGTACACAAATCTAAAAAAAGTGTTATACACCAAAGAGAATTGGGACAAGATACCCGTTCATTTGCAAATGCCTTGAAGTCAGCATTAAGAGAAGACCCTGATATCATACTGGTCGGCGAAATGCGTGATCAGGAAACTATCGGTTTGGCTTTAACAGCGGCAGAAACAGGACACTTGGTGTTCGGAACACTTCACACCTCTTCAGCCAGCCAAACAATTGACCGTATTATTGACGTTTTTCCTGAAGGACAGCAGCAGCAAATACGAGTACAATTAGGAGGTTGTTTAGAAGCTGTTTTTGCTCAAACTTTGCTGCCTAGAGTTCAACCTGACGGAACAAAAAAAGGTCGTGTTATGGCACAGGAAATTCTTATTAAAAATAATGCCGTATCTAATATGATTAGAGAAGGAAAATCCGCACAGTTATATTCTTCAATTCAAACAGGTGCCGGTATCGGTATGCAGACTCTTGAAACAGCACTTGCTAATCTTTACAGACAAAAACTTGTTACTGCGGAAGATGCTTTAATGAAATCCCAAAGACCTGATGAATTAAAAAGATTAGCAGGCATCTCAGACTCCGG
>JAJQHF010000260.1 GCA_021199975.1 Candidatus Gastranaerophilales bacterium | reverse complement strand
TTTCTTCTTTTAAAGAAAACCTATATTTGTCAATTATTAAATCAATAGGTGTATCTGATTGTGTATCATTTCCCACCCAACAAATTTTAGGATTGTCTGCAATTTTGAAATTATGTTTAATTGCATTTCCTAATTTTAGTGCATTTTGCAAAATTTCAATTTCTCTATCATTAAAAAAATTAAAATCGTTTGCAATCATTGAAAGATTAAGTTCAGTTTCTAGTTCTATATTTTTAATACATATCTCCAAAAAATATGCAGGTGTTATCTCTTTTAAATTTTTTTTATTGAAAAAAGAAAATGCTACACCAAGTTCTCGTAAATGAGTATAAATATCTGCCATAACTATTACCCTATTTATACTTTACATTCTAACACAAAACCACATTTCACACATTTTTAATGTATAATTTGAGTATGAGAAACTGTGTAAGTATATTAAAAAAGAAAAATAACAAGAAAAGAGTACTTTCATTGTTTAGTGGTTGTGGTGGCATGGACTTGGGTTTTGAAGGGTGTTTTAAAGTTCCAATTCCTTGTGTAAACGAAAAAATTCATCCTGACTGGATATATGAAAAAGATGAAAAATTTATTAAATTACAACCAACTTCTTTTAATATGGTTTTTGCAAATGATATATTAAATTTTGCACAAACGGCTTGGTGTTCATATTTTAAAAAATTTGGATATAAAGATGATTTATTTCATTTAGAAAGTATTGTGGATCTTGTAAAAAAATATAAAAATGGTGAATATGCTTTCCCTAAAAATATAGACGTAGTTACTGGTGGATTTCCTTGTCAGGATTTTAGTATTGCAGGGAAAAGAAGAGGTTTTAATTCTGAAAAAAGCCATAATGGGAAAAAAGAAATATACGATATCCCAACAACCGAAACAAGAGGTATGCTATATTTATGGATGAAAGAAGTTATTGAAATTACAAAGCCCAAAGTATTTATTGCGGAGAATGTTAAGGGATTAGTTTCTTTTGGTGATGTAAAAAACATAATTGAAAATGATTTTCGGAATATTGATAGCGGTTATTTAGTTGTACCTGCTAGAGTTCTATTTGCTGGTGATTATGGAATTCCACAAAAAAGGGAACGTGTTATTTTTATTGGTTTTAACAAAAAATATTTAAAAAAAGAAGCATTGAAAGCTCTTTCTATGGAAAATATTCAAGAAGAATACGATCCATATCCAGTTAAGACACACTTTGACGATTCTAAAAATATTCAGTTGAATTTTATCAAGGATGTTTCAAAATTAAAACCATATGTTCGAACATACCAAGTTTTGCAAGATTTAAAAGAACCAAATTTGGAAAAATTAGATTTGGCACAAATGTCGTATTCAAAAGCTAAATATTGTCCTAATTCTCAAGGACAAACTGAAATTAATTTAACAGGATTGGCACCTACCATTAGAGCAGAGCATCATGGAAATATTGAATATCGAAGACTATCAAAAGAAAATGGTGGTAAACATATAAAAGAGTTAGATATTGGATTAAAAGAACGCAGATTAACGGTAAGAGAATGTGCTAGATTCCAAACTTTTCCTGACGATTATCATTTTGTTCAAGCTGCAGAAAAAAAAGGTCATTATAATTTAAGTGCCAGTAATGCGTATAAATTAGTAGGGAATGCTGTACCACCTTTATTAGCATATAACATTGCAAAACGACTTGAAGAAATTTGGGATAAAATATTTATCCAATAAGGAGAATTTTATATGCAAAAGTATAATGTAACAAATAAAGAAAATAGTAATACTTTAAGAAATTTGTTATTTAAAAGTTTTCAATCATGCAATATAAATTTTGGGGCTTGCCTAGAAGATTTTAATATTATATAAACCGGATTATATGTAAGTGTTACTTTGCTGCCGTTGTTATACAATTTTTGGTATTCGCTGCAGTAATTTTGTAATTTAGTTTTTGTTAATTTTACATTGTTAAGGGCATTCACCCCCGTGAACTTTAAGTGTTTTAAAACTTCAATCGGATTATTAAAATAAAAAGTTAAAATTTCTTCTTCAACGGTACAATCTTGAAATTTTGAAAGACTGTTATAAAGCGGTTGTATTGAATATAGTAAAGGTGTAATTTTAAACACCGTTTTTATTTCTTTTAAATTCTCATCGCCAAAAACAGAAACAGCAAGAATTCCATTGGGTGTTAATGCTTCAAAAAGTTTTGATATAACGTTTTCTATATTGTCGCACCATTGAAGGCAGGCATTAGAAATTATCAAATCATATTTTTTATTTAATTTAATTTCTTCTATATCGCCTGACAGAAAAGTGTTGGGCATAATTATTTTATCAATATATTTTTTTGATTCTTCTACTATATCATTTGCTGTAAATTCGTTAAAAACGATATTTTTTTTAATTTCTTTTGTTAAGATACCTGTTGCACAGCCAATTTCAAGAACTGATGAAAAATTTTTTTCAGGAAGCAGATTAATAAGTTTTTCTGCTGTTTTTTTCTGTGCAAAAGCGTAATCATCATAAGTTTTTAAACTTCTTTGAAATCTTCTTTTTACAAGTGATTTATCAATCATAATAAATCACCCCAGTTTTTATACATGTCAAAAATGTAATGTGAATAGGGTACTTCCAATATTTCGGAATTTTTTTCTTTCCAAAATTTAATTTGATTTTTATAAGGAAAAATTCTGTCTTTTGTTGAAATAATTACTTTATTAAAATCCAAATATTTTTGAACTTTTAAC
>JAJQHF010000235.1 GCA_021199975.1 Candidatus Gastranaerophilales bacterium | reverse complement strand
ATTAAATACTTTAAATATTTATGATAATGAGTCACTTTTATCTGTACTTGATATTACAAATTCAAAGGAAGAATGTTTAAGTTGATTAAATGTAATCTTACAAAAAAAGATACAAATGAAACAATGGTTTCAAGCAGAAAACTTGTGATGTCAGGAGATAATCCTTTACTTGCAAGAGGAAGGGTAAGAACAATGAATGATGTAAATAACAAGGCTGACAAATTAATACTGAAAAATAATAAAGATTTTAAAAGTAAATTAACTAAAATAAAGGAAAATGTATGTCAGAAAATCAAAACAAAATTGCATTAGTGACGGGAGCTTCAAGAGGAATAGGGAAAGCCTGCGCTATAGAACTTGCGAAAGCGGGATATGATATTGCAATAACTTATGCAGGAAATGACGAAGCAGCAAATCAAACAATTGAAGAGTTAAAAGCTCTTAAAGTAAAGGCAAAATCATATAAATTTAATATTGCCGATAAAGAGGCATGTTCAAATGCGGCGGAAGAAATCCTTAAAGATTTTGGGCATCTTGATGTTCTTGTAAACAATGCAGGAATTACAAGGGACGGTTTGTTTATGAGAATGAGCGCAGAAAATTGGGAAGCTGTTATAAATACAAACCTCAACAGCGCATATTATATGACAAGCCAAATAATAAAAACAATGATAAAACAACGCTCGGGCTGTATCATAAATATGTCCAGCATTGTAGGTAAAATGGGAAATGCCGGTCAGGCAAATTATTCGGCAGCTAAAGCAGGTTTAATTGGTTTCACAAAATCATTGGCAAAAGAATTAGGTTCCAGAAATATAAGAGTTAACGCAATTGCTCCGGGCTTTATTCAAACCGATATGACAAAAGATTTAGATACAGAAAAAATAGTTGAGCATATTCCTTTAAAAAGGCTCGGCGTTCCTGCTGATATAGCAAAAACAGTTAAATTCCTTGCTGAAGATGCCCCTTATATCACAGGGCAGGTAATAGGTGTAGACGGCGGATTAGTTGTCTAATTTACAGATTTGCAAAATTATATGTAAATAGTATAATAAATTCATAATGATAAAAGTAAGTATTAGTTAAAATGAGGTAGAAAGAAAATGAGTGACGTTCTAGAAAGAGTAAAAAAAGTAGTAGTTGAGCAATTAAGCGTAGACGAAAGTTCTGTTACTCCGGAAGCAAGCTTTACAGCAGATTTAGGTGCTGATTCTTTAGATACTGTTGAGTTAGTAATGGCATTTGAAGAAGAATTCGGATGCGAAATTCCGGATGAAGAAGCTGAAAAAATTGCAACTGTACAAGATGCTGTTAATTATATTGAAGCAAATTCGTAATCGCTCAAATAATAATTAAAATTAGTGAGGGGTTCTTGATATGAATATGCAAGTTCTCCTCATTCAATTATAATACACAAAATACAGGTGAAAAAATGACAAAAAGACGTGTAGTAGTAACGGGAATGGGGGTTGTTTCTCCATTTGGGGTTGGTTCGGATAAACTATGGAATGGTGTTATAAACGGTAAAAGCGCCATAACCAAAATTGAAAACATGGGAGATATGACAGGTCATACCGTCCTAATCGGAGGAGAAATAAAAGAATCTGTTTTTAATCCTGCAGATTATTTTGACCCAAAAGAAGCAAGAAGGCTTGATAAATTTTTACAATATGCGGTAGTTGCTGCTAGAGAAGCAGTTAAAGACTCTGATATCAATAATTCTGATATCGACCCATATAAATTGGGAGTAATAGTAGGTTCAGCCGCAGGCGGTTTCCATACAATAGAAAAAAGCTATGGCGCAATGTTATCAAAAGGTCCGACAAAATGCTCACCTTATACAATTCCAATGTTGATAACAGACATGTGCGCAGGACGCATATCTATGGAATTTGGGGCAAAAGGACCTAATAAGGCTGTTGTTTCTGCTTGTGCAACTGCGGCACATTGTATAGGCGATGCGTTCAGAACAATTCAATACGGTGATGCAGATGCAGTAATAGCAGGAGGAAGCGAAGCGGTTATTTGTACAATCGGATTAGGTTCATTTACAGCGGCAAAAACATTATCAAAAAGAAATGATGAACCTGAAAAAGCATCAAGACCCTATGATAAAGATAGAGATGGTTTCGTTATGGCAGAAGGTGCGGGTGTTTTAATATTAGAAGAACTTGAACACGCCAAAAAGCGAAATGCAAAAATATATGCAGAAATAATAGGCTATGGACAAACAGGTGATGCATATGATGTTGTTGCTCCGCTGCCGGATGGTTCCAGTGCCGCAAAAGCAATGGAATTTGCGCTAAAAGATGCAGATATTAAGCCTGAAGATGTTCAATATATTAATACTCACGGAACAAGTACACACCTTGGAGATATAGCTGAAACTTTAGCAATTGCCAAAGTATTCGGAGACAGAACAAAAAATCCTAATTTGAGAGTAAGTTCAACCAAATCAGAAACGGGACACATGTTAGGTGCATCAGGCGCCGCAGAGTCTGTTATATGTATCAATGCTATAAATCATGATATTGTTCCGCCCACAATTAATTTGGATAATCTTGATGAAGAGGTAGCCGATTTGAACTATGTACCAAATAAAGCAGAAAAAATACCGGTTAATATTGCATTAACAAATTCTTTCGGATTTGGCGGACACAATGCGGTATTAATATTTAAAAAATATAACTAAAATTATTTAAATATATTAAAAATGGAAAAGGAGGATTATAACCTCCTTT